>JBHLNR010000277.1:0-3832 GCA_048941385.1 Promethearchaeota archaeon | reverse complement strand
AATAATCTACCAATTGTAAGTTTAGATTACTGGTCAGATTTTGCCAAAGAATTAGTTAAATTTGCAAATTTAAAGCCTAATGGAAAGATCCTTGACGTTGGGACAGGCTCAGGAGCTTGCTTAATTGCTGCTACTGAAAAATTAGGATCGAATTGCTCTTTAGTAGGGATTGATCACAATGAATCTAATCTCTCCAAAGCAAGAAACAACTTTAAAAAGATTGTTGTAGAAAGTGCTCAATTCAAAACTATGAAGGCATCCAATTTAAAATTCGATGAGAATAGTTTTGACAATATTTTATGTGGTTTTATAGGATTTAGTGATTCTTTTGATTTTCAAAATAACCAATTTATTGATAAGAATCCTAAAATGAAAGAGATTTTTAGAGTGTTAAAATCAGGAGGAGAAGCCGCTTTTAGTACTTGGAAATGCCAACAAGATATTGAAGTCGCAAGAGGATTGCTACAAAAATATCTCATAGATAAAAAATTGAAAAAAATTGACGAAATTGAAAATTTATCTATCAGTTATAGTAAAGAAACGAAGGATGGTTTTAAACTACTTATGGAAGAGGCTGGTTTTAGTAATATCAAAATATTTTCGAAAGATTTTCGAATACATTATAAGACAATTGATGAATGGTGGGAAAAAATGAAGTTTGCTGCTTGGATAATGAGATACACACTAAGTAATGATTCAAATAAACTTAATGATTTAAAGAAGCATGCGTTGCCTCAAGGGATTGAATCTTTTAAAGAAGAAGATGTATTTAAATTTCAAAAATCAGTAATTTTTGCCTACGGGTCAAAATAATGCCTTTTAGTTGAATTAAATGAAATTTTTTTAAATTAGATACGACACCGTTTATTTCACAAATTTTATTTCCCTTTTTCTTTTATTATCATTTAATACAAATGGAGAAATTTACAAATGAAAATTGTATTTCATGAAAGATACTATAATTCTGATTATGCAAGGGATCCCGCTGCTGAACCGGGGCGTCTAGAAGGTATTATTGAAATAATATCTAAAAATAAGGAATATAAATTCATAAAACCTAAATCTGCATCGAAAGAAGATATTTTACGAGCTCATACAGAAAGGCACTATAATAATATTAAGAAAGATTCGCTTCTCTTTGAGTTAGCTTCATTGGCCGCAGGGGGGTCAATTTTAGCTGCTGATGAAGGCTATAACGGAAATCCCACATTTGCTGTTATACGTCCTCCAGGACACCATGCTTCAGCAGATTCTTGCTGGGGTTTTTGTTATTTCAACAATATAAGTATAAGCCTGTTGAGATTATTTTCAGAGGGAAAGATAACTGCAGCTTTCGTGCTTGATTTTGACCTTCATACTGGTGATGGTAATATTAATATTCTGAAGGGTAGAAGTGATGGATTCAAAGTAAAGATTTTAAACCCAAGTTCAAGTGGACGTGTTAATTACATCAAAGAAGTCGAAAATTTTATGCAAAATTTAGAAGACATCGATATTTTTGTTGCCAGTGCTGGATTTGATGAGGGTATCGAAGATTGGGGTAATAAATTATATCCTGAAGATTATTATGAAATAGGAAATCTTATGAAAGAGTATTCAGAGAAATTGTGTGAAGGGAGACGTTATGCTCTTCTAGAAGGTGGGTATAATCATGGTGTATTACCTAAAAATGTAGATTCATTCTGTAAAGGTTTTCAAGAAAATTAGCTTAAATAAATTAAGATCCCATTAACTCTGAATGGAAAGTTAAATCCCGCGTTTGATTTCAATGACATTTTTTTTCTTTTACAATACCAATTTGATATTCATCAATCTTTTATGCTATTTTAAAAATATTTAGAGAAAACCCTACATTATTTTAATTAAAAATTTAAAGTTGAATATTGTGGAAAAACATCGAGTAGCGATAGGACGGTATAGAAAGAAGACTAAATCCTTAAGAAGAGTCGTGGAATTCTCTGGTGCATTTGATAAACTTAACGGGGATGAAAAAGTTTTCTTAAAGCCAAATATAGTTTTTTGGGCACCTATTCCTGATTATCCTCCATATGGTGTTGTTACGACTTCAACAATTATGGAAGATATTATCATTTTACTAAAGGAACGTGGGATTAAAGATATTACCATAGGAGAGGGATGTGTTACCATGGATCCTAAAGATGTTAAAACGACTCAACATGCTTTTGAAGCTTTAGGATATAATAGGTTTAAAAGAAAATATGGAATTAATGTAATTAATGTTTTTGAAAGACCCTTTGAGAAATTAGATTTAGGAGATGAAATCCAGTTAAATTTTAACTCTGATGCTTTAAATAGTGAGGTAATCATCTCTGTTCCCGTTCTTAAGACTCATAGTCAAGCAAAAGTAAGTTTAAGCTTAAAAAATCTGAAGGGTTTAATTGATGTACCTTCAAGGAAGAAATGCCATACCCCTGATGCAGAAAATGATTTAGATTTTTTTCTATACCATTTACCAAAAAAACTTCCCCCAGTCATTTCTATTATTGATGGGATATACACAAACGAACTAGGTCCAGGTTATGATGGTAACATGAAAAGAAGTAATATTTTAATAGCTTCTTCAGATATGCTTTCAGCTGATAAGGTTGGTGCATCCATTTTAGGTTTCAACCCATCTGATGTACCATATTTATCTTATTATGCTAAAGATAAAAATCGTCCTGGTGATCTTTCAGATGTTGAGGTTGTTGGAAAGTCTATTGAAAGCGTTCGAGATCCTCATCGATACCTATTTTCTTATACAGAGGATCGCACTCTCCCAATAGCACTTTCTAAGCAGGGAGTAAAAGGATTATCTTATCGTCAATATGATAATACAACATGCACTTACTGTTCTATAATTACAGGTTTGGTTCCAATCGCAATTACATATGCTTGGAACAGTTCAGAAGGAGATCCTTGGGATGATGTTGAGGTTATTATGGGAAAAAGAATGCATCCAACACCAGGAAAGAAAAAAACCATATTGTTAGGTCAGTGTATGGTTAACAAACATAGAAATAATCCAGATATTAAGGAAATGATACCCATAAAGGGTTGTCCTGTCAAGCCAGAGAATATTGCAAAAGCATTTCACCAGGCAGGTGTTAACGTTCCTCCAGATTTTTTCCCAAATCTTGACAATATACCTCGGTTCTTTGGATTACCTTATAAACATCGATTTAATGAGTTCCTAATGTCACATTTTAATGATGAAATTGTTGATGAAACAGTACCCCCTATTGATACTATTGGTGTTAGTCAATTCTTCTTAGATGTTATAAACTCGAATATTTTACCAGATAAACAAGGTAAATTTGAAATAAGGTTTTTTGGATTGGTTGGAGAAAAGAATACTAATGCAATAAAAGAGGTTATTGTTGAAGGTCCTAAAGGATATGAATTTCGTTTTAAAAACCAGTTATTTGATAATGAGAATGGAAATGGATATGTAGTGGATAGTTACAATCGTCATATAATATGGTACCTTGGTTATGATAGAAATGGCTTTTTAGAGGATGGAGAATATAAATTTACAATAAACTATTGGAATGATGAGACACGGTACCAAACACGCATCTTAAAAACTAATAATAGATTATTAGAGAGTTATCTGACTCTTAAAAATAAGATAGAATATTCCTATGAAAAGAAACCGAAATATATGGGAGATCCAAGGATTTATGTTAATATAAAATGGAGAACACTTGATAAGCTCAAAGGAATCAATGCATTTTATGCTCCTTATGTCTCTAAAGGAAGAAGTGATTTCATCAACTTACATGATTTAACTCATTTTGATAATATATATCTTACTTCTATTCTAATACCC
>JBHLNR010000071.1:0-16068 GCA_048941385.1 Promethearchaeota archaeon | reverse complement strand
AAATTTTCTAGGGTTGTCAATTGCCCAAGAGTTTTTACACCATTTTCATATTCTACCACACCTAGTGCATAGGAAGGGGTTTTCCTGAATTCAGCTGGGGTTGCAGTTAAAATAGTAAAAGTAAGAAGTTTACATTTGCCAGAAGGATATATAATCTCGAATTTATTACATTTACATTTTAAACATCTTAAATGAGATTTATGTTGTAAATAACCACATTTTTTACATTGTATAGTAGTACTTTTTGTATCTTTTGTCAATATTATTTCTTCCTAATATAAAATTATTGTTATAAAACCCAAAAATAGTTCATATATAAACAATTCTCTTTTATTCATAACAATGGGTTTAAGTGAATTATTTTGTAAATAAAATATAAAATTTTAAAGGTATTAAACCTTAAACAGAATTACTTTATAATTGCAGATTGAAGGTAAAAACTATTGTCAATATTTAGAGCTGATTTATATTTAAGAATCAGAATTACAGACTTTAATTTAATAGAATCAAGTGAAAAGCTCTTTATGATCTTAAAAACAGTATCCTCTCTACGAAATGTTCAGATGACAAAAGTACGAAAAGATGAAGAATTACATGGAAGAATGGTAATTAAAGAATGGTATGAAATTACTGGATCTATAGATGTTCCTGAAGGTAGTAAATCTTTTTGGGTACTTTCAAAAGAAATCTCAGAAAATGAACCATATAATATTTTTGTGAGAATAGATCGAAATATTGAGGCGGAAGATTATGAGATTGCTCAGAAAAAAGCTCATGATTGGGTATCTCAAGAAATAATCGAACCAATAAAAAAACAAGTATCTACTGAAAAAATAGAACTTGATTCACCAGTTGAGTTTAGCAAAACAGTAAATTTAATGAGGGTATCAAATTGACTTTTGAAATTATTGATACAGATGTTTTGATTGTAGGTGCGGGAGGAGCAGGATGTCGAGCAGCAATAGCTGCGTCAGATTTAAACCAAGATGTTCTTATCATTACTAAGGACGTATTAGGTAAAGCTCATACTGTTATGGCTGAAGGGGGATATAACGCTGCTTTAGGAAATTTAGATCCCGATGATTCGTGGGAATATCACGCAAACGATACGGTAAATGCTGGAGCTTATCTAAACAATCAGAACCTGGTTGAAATTCTGGCAAAAGAGTCTCCTGATCGAGTTTATGATCTTGAGAATTTTGGAGGTATATTTTCACGGACTCCAGACGGATTGATTATGCAAAGACCTTTTGGACATCAGAGTTATCGAAGAACATGTTATGCTGGAGATAGAACAGGTCATGAAATTTTAGCTACCTTAACTGAAGAAATAAGAAGACGAGATATTAGTCTCATTGATGAAGTTTATGCAACATCTTTGCTACGAGATAATAATCGGATAGCAGGAGTTACTATTATTGATATTAAATCAGGAATTTTTAAAGTGATTCGTGCTTCTGCCATCGTAATGGCTGCAGGTGGAGCGGGTAGAATCTATGAAACTACGACCAATGCTCAAGCTGATGTAGGTAGCGGTTATTCCATGGCTTATAAAGCGGGTGTTGAGCTAGTCGATATGGAGCAATTCCAATTCCACCCTACAGGAGCAGCTATACCACCTTCAGCTAGGGGCCGTCTCGTCACTGAAGGTGTTAGGGGAGAAGGAGGAATTCTCCTAAATAAAGACGGTCAGCGATTTATGAAGAAATACAACCCAAAATCAATGGAATTAGCAGGTCGAGATGAGGTTGCAAGATCTATTGCAACCGAGATCCGGGAAGGACGTGGAACTGAGAATGACGCAGTTTATCTGGATATATCATTTATACCATCCAGAATAATAGAAGAAAGACTCCCAACGATGTTAGAGGATTTTCTTGATATTGGAATTGATATTCGAAATGAACCAATGGAAGTTACACCAACTGCTCATCACATGATGGGGGGAATTAAGATTAATAAACACACAGAGACAAATCTAAAAGGTCTATATGCAGCAGGGGAGGTCGTAGGTGGGATACATGGTGGTAATCGTCTTGGGGGTAATGCTCTTGCTGATACTCAGGTCTTTGGGCAAATTGCAGGAAGAAATGCATCGAATCATGCTAAAGGCGTTTCAGTTCCTAAACTTGATAGAAAAATTATAGACCAAGAATATAATCGAGTTATAGCTCCTTTAGACAGGAGAGAAGGTTTAAACATAGCTGAAGAAAAATCAAAACTCCAAAAATTAATGTGGGACAAAGCAGGAATATTCAGAAATGAGCAAGATCTTAATTCTGCCTTAAGCTTTATTGAAAAACAACAAAAACAAATTGAAAATCAGTTGATGGTAAAAAATAAAGCAACCAGATATAATACAGAATGGATAAGTTCTTTGGAATTATTTGATATGTTGATTGTATCCGAAATGTTGGTTCGTTCAGCAGTAATGCGTAAAGAATCACGAGGAGCTCATTACCGTACTGATTATCCAAAAGCAGATCACATTAATTGGCTTTCAAATATTATAATTAAAAACCAAAATCAGCAAATGGTGCTAGAAAAATCACCTGTATTAATAACTAAATGGAATCCGCCATGGAAAACCAATTCAACATAAGGAGTGATAAGAATGACAGAGAAACAGATTATGAAATTTAAAATTCTTCGTTATGATCCTGATTTAAATGATAAACCTTATTTTATTGATTATGATATACCTTATACTGATCGTAAAGGTGTTCTAGATGTATTGCAATACATATTTCAAAATATCGATTCTACGTTAGCATTTCGTTGGAATTGTAGAACAGGACAATGTGGATCATGTGCGATTAATATTAATGGTATTCCTGGTCTTGCATGTCGAACAATTGTAGATCCAAAAAAAGATTATATTTTAGAACCGTTAGCTAACTTTCCAGTAATACGGGATCTTGTTGTAGATCTTGGTCCAGGATTTAATCGTCTATCAAAACTCCGTCCCTATTTAGAACGAACTTCAATTCCTACTCGCCCAGAAAAGCTTAAAAGAGAAGAAATTTCGACTTCTATGAATCTTCGATCTTGTATTGAATGTTTTTCATGCTATGCAGCCTGTCCAGCAGTAGAATCAGCTAAACAAGAATATTCAGGACCTATTGCAATGCGTGAATTAGCAAGTTTTGAATTTGATCCTCGAGATGAGGGTGATCGAGTCCAGATTGCTGTAAGCAGTGGACTTTATGATTGCACTAGTTGCGGAATATGTAAAGAAGTTTGTATCCCAAAGCATATTGATTCACGACGAAACGCAGTAGAAAGTTTACGAGCGAGAGCTGTAGAACGTGGAATGGGCCCTCTAGAGGGACATATGAATTTCATTGACCAGATTAAAAGTACTGGATATGCAGTTAATGTTGTAGATAAACCATTTACCGAACAGGTCCCAGATGTTATTGAAGTTGATGATCCTATTGACAAATTAATATTTTTTCCTGGTTGCTTAATAAATTTGAGACTCCAGCATATAGGTCATAATATTATAGAGGTTCTAAAGCGAAACCGTATTCAAGTATATATTCCAAAAGATTTTGTGTGTTGTACTAGTGTAGCTTTTCGTACGGGGGCACGAGATGTAGCTTATGATATGGTATTAAAGAACACGGAGTATTTTGAAAAACTCGGAGTGAATAAACTCGCTGGTCTCTGTCCAGGATGCATGTCCACTATAAAACAAGATTGGCCTGTTGTTTTACATGAAATAGGTAAAAAACCCTATCAATTTGAACCATTTGATATTAACGAATACTTGGTCAGAGAAATCGGAATAGAAAATCTAAATATTCAGGACTTAAATCCTCTTGAAATAAAGGTTACTTATCATGATCCCTGCCATTTAAACCGGCATCAGGAAATCCGTGAAGAACCTCGTATGTTATTAAACTTAATTCCTGGAATTGAATTCATCGATGTTGAAGAGAGTGATAGATGTTGTGGAGCAGGAGGAGGTGTACGCGCAGGTCGACGTGAGCTTTCAGAAGATATTTCGAATATTAAAATAGATATCCTTACTGAACCCAATCCAGATGTTATTGCAACTTCTTGTTCATTTTGCTATATACAAATTGCTGATGCAATAAAACGTAATAATTTAGATACTAAAGTTATGAATGTTCTTGATTTACTTGCTTCGTCTTATCGTGGTGAAAAACTAAAGTAAAAATAAATTTCTAAAACCCTAACTTTTTATATATTTCTTTTTGATTTTGTTTCACATTCAATTTTACTTCATCATATAGATTAGAACCATAAGAATCTATTGCAACTATTAACGGTCCAAACCGATTAACTTCCATTATCCACAATGCTTCGGGCATACCAAGATCTAACCAAGAAACATCTACAATCTTTTTGACGGCCTTTGCAGCTAATACGGCGGCTCCACCAACATGGGCTCCATAGACAGCACCGATTTTTTCCATCGCAGCAGTTGTTTTAGAACCCATGCCTCCCTTTCCAATTATTACACGAGGTTTAAAAGCTTCTATAAACTCAGATTCAAACATTTCCATTCTAGTACTCGTAGTTGGGCCAGCAGCAACCATTTCCCATTCATCGTTAACCTTACGCACAATAGGACCACAATGAAAAACAGCTAAACCGAATGGATCAATTGGTAATTTTCTTCCTTCTTTGAACCATTCTAAAGCCCTTTCATGTGCTTCATCTCTCGCTGTAAATATTGTGCCACTAATATAGATGACATCATTTACATGTAATTTACGAATATCTTCTTCAGATATTGGTGTAGTTAATTCATATTCCATAATTTAATTCACCTCGTGAGATGTAATTATCATTTTTCCTTCTTTTGTAATGGTTGCTGATGCTCGTCTTGCCGCCCAACATTGAATTACAAGCCCTACTGGAAATGAAGCAGGATGCCTCATAGTAGTTCCAATATGGACATCTAAGACAGACGTATCTCCTCCTAAACCCATAGGTCCAATTCCTGTTTGATTTAGTGCTTTTAATAATTCCAATTCAATATCTGCAATCTTTTGGTTTTTATGACGTTGGCCAATTGGTCGAAGAAGTTGTTCCTTTGCGATCTTCATACAAATATCCGCTCCGCCCCCTAATCCTATCCCGATTATCGTAGGTGGACAAGGTTTTGCTCCAGCTTCTACAACAGCATCAACTACAAAACGTTTCATTCCTTTTATTCCTTGACCTGGTGTAAGCATTGACAACTGTGACATATTTTCAGAGCCACCTCCTTTAGGAAAAACTGTAATTTCTAAATCATCTCCATCATTAACCTTCCAATTTATCCATGGAATACTTAAACCGGTGTTATCTCCAGGATTTTCATTTGTTAAAGGATTTACAGTATTGGGTCTTAAAGGAATAATGGGTGTAGCTTTTTTAACTGAGTTCTTTATAATTGATGATAATTCCCCAATAAGAGGAAAATCTCTACCAACGTTAACAAAAAAAATTTGGATTCCTGTATCCTGACAAATTGGTATTGAATGAGTTTTAGCAAGTTTTATGTTTTCAAGAATTGCTTCTAATTGATTTTTAGCAGTTGCGTTTGTTTCATTATTCAAAGCAGTCTGAAGGCTCTTAACAACATCAGGAGGTAATTCTAATACGGCTAAACTAATAAGAGAGATAATTTTTTTTTCTAATTCGACAGCATCCATTTTTTATTACTCTTTTAATATTGTATAAATAATAAAATATGTATTATCAAAAATAAATTCGTTTAATACAATAGGATTTATTTTAAATATGGAATTCGCTTATAATACGGTTTGGATAAAGATTAATATCTTAAAATATTATTTTTGATACTACTAGGCGTATTAAAAGAGACATTAAATGACAATACAAATACTTGAAGAATATTGTAAAGGTTGCGGTTATTGCATAGAGATTTGCCCAAAAAAGGTATTAGTTGAATCAGATACATTAAATAAAAAAGGATATTTCTTACCTAAAGTCGATCCTGAAATATCTTGTACTTTATGTAAACAATGTGAATTAATTTGTCCAGAAATGGCAATAACAGTAGAAAAGGAGGATTGAGTAAATGAAAAGTCCAACAGTCGATGAATTAATAACACCAAAAAAACAATTTGCCACAGGTAATGAAGCTATAGTATTTGGATCTTTGTTGGCAAATTGTCGATTTTTTGCAGGATATCCAATTACACCTGCTACTGAGATATTAGAACTAATGATGAGGTATTTACCAATCTTAGAGGATGGATATTCTTTACAGATGGAAGATGAAATAAGTTCATTAGCAGCGATAATCGGTGCAAGCTGGAATAATTATAGGACTATGACTGCTACGTCTGGTCCTGGATTTTCTCTAATGCAAGAAAATATTGGATATGCATGTATGACTGAAACTCCTTGTGTAATTGTTAATGTTCAAAGATCCGGGCCCTCAACTGGTCAACCTACCAAAGCAGCACAAGGAGATATAATGCAGGCACGGTGGGGAACTCATGGAGATCATTATATAATCGCTATTTATCCGAATAGTGTGCAAGAAAACTTATGGCTGACAATAAGAGCTTTCAATTTAGCGGATAAGTATCGAGTTCC
Source organism: Promethearchaeota archaeon (assembly GCA_048941385.1). GTDB lineage: Archaea > Asgardarchaeota > Lokiarchaeia > Sigyniarchaeales > SOKP01 > Loki-b32. The sequence goes on along the minus strand of JBHLNR010000071.1, from coordinate 9,483 downwards.
GGTAATCTTATTATCCGATGCGGCTATAGCCCATACAAGAGAAAAATTGCTTGTTCCTTACCAAAAAGAAATAGATATTGTCAAAAGAGTGCCAGTGACAATTGATAAGGAAAAATATCATCCATTTAGGACAGGTTTTTCTTACCCAACAAAAGTTCCAGAAATGGATAAATTTGGAGATGAATATTATACTTATTTAACAGGATTGACTCACGATTGGAAAGCTTATCCTTCCACTGATGACGAAAAAACTCATGTACAGTTAGTTAGGAGATTTTATGAAAAAATTGCTGATAATAGAGAAGATATTATAACCTATGAGAAAAAGTATACAGAAGATGCTGAAATAATCATTATATCATATGGGATATCCTCAAGAACTGCGCTTATGGCAGTGGAACAAGCACGTAAGAAAGAATTAAAAGTTGGGTATTTAAGATTAATAACTATATGGCCATTCCCTCATGAGATTATACATAAACTTGCTCAAAAAATCAAAAAGTTTATTGTAGTAGAGATGAATCTAGGCCAAATCTATCATAAAGTAAAAGAACATGCACTCGAAAATTGCGCAGTTGATAGGTTAAACCGTATTGGAGGAACTATTCCCTCACTAGAGGATATCTTAAAGAAAGTTAAAGGAGGTAAACCAAACGATGAAATCATCGATTGAATTAGCAAATAAGTATCTAAGAAAAGATCTAATGCCATCCATGTTTTGTCCTGGTTGTGGAAATGGTCAAGTTTTAAGTTATACCATTCGTGCTATTGATGACTTGAACATTCCTCAAAATAATTTAGTTTTTGTATCTGGAATTGGGTGCTCATCAAGATTACCAGCTTATATTCAAGCTGACGGGATACATACAACTCATGGTCGTGCTATAGCATTTGCTACAGGAATAAAAGTAACCAATCCTGATTTAGAAGTAATTGTTTTTAGTGGAGATGGAGATTTAGCTGCTATTGGATTAAATCATTTTCTCCAAGCTGTGCGAAGAAACCTTGATATAACTGTAATATGCATTAACAACGAGACATATGGGATGACTGGAGGGCAATTATCTCCCACTACGCCCGTGGGGGCAATTACCAGCACATCACGATATAAGAATTTAGAATTTGCATTTAACCTTTCATTTCTAGCAAAAGCAGCAGGAGCCGTCTATGTGGCACGGTGGACAACTGCTCACTCTGCCCAAGTAATTAATTCAATTAAAAAAGGATTGCAGAAAAAAGGATTTTCATTTATTGAAATTATATCTCCTTGTCCTGTGAACAAGAAACAATTTAAAAATCCCAGAGATCATTTAAGATATTTTCTTGATGAAACAATTAAATATTCAAAAAAAGTGCAAGATGAGACTTCTGCTCGAGTATTTAAAGATTTAAATGAATCTTTTACATCTACTCATGAGGGCAAAATAATAATTGGAGAAATAACTGATATTGAAAAGCCCTCATTTAATGAATTATACAAAATACTTAAAGAGACAAGTCAAAATGAATTCTGGGAGCGAAAAACGAAAGGAATGTAGTATTAGATTTTGTGGTCTAGGTGGAATGGGAGTTATCTTGTCGAGTATTATATTAGGTAAAGCAGCACTTTATGATAATAAAAATGCTATACAGACTCAATCTTATGGTCCTGAACAGAGAGGGACTCGAGTTAAAAGTGATATAATTATTTCGGAAGGAGAGTTAATATCTTATCCTACAGAGACCGAAGTTGATATATTAGTTGCTTATAGCAGTGATGCATATAATTTTTATTCGAATCAGGTGAAAGAAACTGGTTTAATATTCATAAATTCGGATTTAATAAAGACTAAAAATAAATCAAACGTTATGTTTCAAATTCCTGCTACAGGTATTGCTAAAAAGTTAAGTAATGAAAAACTATTGAATATTATAATGTTAGGGGCATTAATAAAAAAATCTAATATTGTTTCAATAAAATCAACCAAAAAAGCTTTATCTGATACCTTTCCATTTCGTTTTATTGATATAAACTTAAAGGCATTTGATGTAGGATTTGAATTTTTACAATAGAACCCTGTTTCTAAACAAAAACATCATGTTATTCTAGAAGTCTCTTAGATTTACAGTATGGACTCCATTTAAAGTTCTATGTAAATCTGAAGTTATGAAAGAATACTCATATTGAGTAAAAGATGGATTTATTTAGTAAAAATTTCTGATATTAGTGATCCTAAAAGAGGAATCTCCTCCAGTTTAACTACTCGACTTGTATTATAATAGTTTTTTAGAGTATTCCATATTGAAGCTTCATTTTGTATCTTTTCTGTAAACTGTGTTAATTTTTGCCTTGCGATATAAGTTTGTCCTTTAAAAAGATAACATACGGAGAACCTTTCTACAGTTTGCATTAGTAACATATGTTCACCGAATTTAACACGGTCTAAGCCTTTAGAAAAGAGTTCTCCACTAAAGGTGTTGAAAGCCGCTAAAAAACCACTAATAAGATCTTCTTCGAATTTGTATTCTTCCTCAAATTGATTGGAAAATAAAGGAAATCCCCCTTCACCAATGATTAAGAGTAAAACAGGGATTTCTGGTACTATTATGGGAGGTTCAATTACACTTTTTCCTTGCATCCGATCTACTACACCATTAAATGAGGCCAATTTAATACGTTCTGACATAGGAGCATTAGATTTTTTCAGGACATTCCACTCATTCAAATGATCTAAAAAATTATCATGCTCACTAGAAATTTTTAAGGCTAATAATGCGAGATCGTGCATCTCAGCGATACGTTGTGCTTGAGTTAAAAGTTGTTTTGATTTGTCGAAATCCATCTGGATTAATGCTAATTTTGCTTGTAATAACTTAATTTCAGCTAACCATGAATAAGCGTTTTGATTCTCTGCAATATCAAACATCTCATTAATTAATGGAATTAATTCCTCCAAAACTTCTACATTGTTTGTTATATTTAACTCTTCTAAAAAAAGATCACATAGATTAACTACTGATAAACGATATAAAATAGGAGTTGCAATTCCTTTTTCTATTATTTGTTTTAATAAGAGCTCTGCTTCTGTGCGATTACGTATTCGATTCCCTTTTTTTAATACCAGAGCTTTAGCAATCAGATACACATTATTAAAAACTTTACTTTCTGATTGATTTGCCAATTTTTCTAACTGAAGAAGATAATTTTGTGCTTTTTCTTGAATACTTTTATCAAGATGTAGTAAAATCAAATAAAAAAGAGATGATTGAATTCCAAATTTAGAGCCTACCATTTCAGAGAGTTTTAAACTGTGTTTAAGGTATTCTAAGGCTTTATCAAATTCGCCTTTCATTCTATATGTAGAGCCAATACCATAGAAATTAATTATTGCTTCTTCTATATAATCTTCTTTTTCTGCAAGTATAGCAGCTCTATTATAATATCTTATTGTCCTGTTTAATTCTCCTTTCTCTTTATATATAAGCCCTAGAAGGTGTAATGATTCAAGTTTTGTAAGAATGCTTATTTCCTTAATAGTTAAACTCTGTTTACAAAACTTAAGAGCCAAGTCAAAATCACTTTTTGAATGATAACAAATTCCAACCAAATAAAGACTCTTAGCAATCCCATTTTGATTTAATAATTCTTTTTGAAGCTCTAAACTTTTCATAGCATAATCTAAAGCGATTTCTGGTTCACTTTTATAAAGATAAATATCTCCAAGATGCCAATATATTCGTGAGAGTTCAATTTTTTCGCCTTGTTTTTCATATAAATCTAAGCATTGTTTTGCCAAACTTAAAGCTTCACCAAGTTCCCCATTAGAACGACAGATAATAGATTTTATTAGTAAGATATCCGCTTGTTGTTTTTTAAAGTGCACTGATGCTGTTGTGGATAAAGATTTAAATATAGATTCAGCTTCTATTATATAATCATAAGCTTCTTCTGTTTTTCCTAAAAATATAACATTTGCTTTAAGAATAAGGGCATCAATTGACTCAAGATCCAGCTCTAGTTTTTGGCTTTGTTGATGTACAATATTACCAATTGTTAAAGCTTCTTTATATTGTTCAATATGACTTAATATCCTTCCTTTGAGAATTAATCCTAAAAGATGATTTAGTGATGATTTTTGACTTTTATTCAACAGAATTTCTATTCTTTCAAGTGCAATTTCAAATTTAGCTTGATACATTAATTTTTCTACATTTGCTAATTCCTCTGATATTGGATCTGGGATGTTATTAAGCTCCATTTTAAATTTCTAGTCTTGGAATAGGATTTTCTATAAAAAAAAATCACAAAGATTTTACAAATTTGCCGGTTTCAATGCAAAAAAAGAATAATTGACTTAAAAGACTTTGTTTTGGAGTTATGAGTCTCAAAATTTTGTATATAATTTCCTCATGTTAAGTCATTTTTAACAAGGGAATTAAAAATCAAACAAATTAAGTGGTTTTAGCAAAAGATCATTTGCAACATAAAAACCATTAATGAAATTTGCTGGTTTATTTGTATCATGAATGATTCTATACTGACAGTATTGTTCACCTGATAAAGGAAATGGAAATAGACATTTAACACAAGTTTCATTTCGGATACATTGAATGCAATTTCTTTCTAACATTATTTTATCTCTAATGTTTTGTATTTTTTTTGTTATATTTGTAAACGATGAACCAATTTTTCCTATAGGATCTGAGTACCAGCACATTCGAATAAAATCACGATCATCCAAAATAACAGTTTCTAGTTTATGACAATTAGCTTGATTAGCAGTCCATCTGCATAAGTTTTGAATTTGGGGTAAAGGCTTTCGCTTTAAAAGGTAATTAAAAGAATCCTTACAATTCAAAATTTTAATTAACAATTTATAAAGTGCTTCAGAATCCTCTAATGAACGGTCTTGGCAAATTAAATATTCAAATTTTTTATATCTTTTTTTATAATCTTTCAGGGCAGAATTAGTATTTTTTACGTTTATTCCTAATGTTGCCTTTTCACCATAATATACTTTTCTTCCTGATCTGAGAATTGAAAAATCTTCATGATTTTCCCAGAAATATGGTTGATAATTCATAGTTGGAGTAAAATTATCATAAAGCACTTCTTTGTTTTTATCATGGTGTTTTATATATTCTTTTTCGTCAGGATATATTTGAATAATTGTACCATTTAACGCAAGATTCTGTTGAAGCCAACATACTAGTGTGGGTTTCAGAATTTTAGAATCTATAATCACATTCTTAAAAAAAGGTTCAGGAATTTCACGTCTAGGGTTTAATGATAATATATTTAATGTATCATAATCAATAATTTTACTATCAGTTATTTTTGAGCACTTATCTCCTAATTTTATTTTGAAAACATCAAAAGGAAAATCATTATCTTGGAGTACTATATTATTTTGACCAATTGGTTTAACTTCATAACCATAATTTTCAAAATCTCTATAGAGGGGTGTTCCCTTGTAGATATGGAGATAATTATGAGTATAAACATCAATTTTAAGACTATTTATTAAGTCCATAGTTTTTTGTGCCTCTTGAATTGTCTCTCCAGGTAATCCAACCATTATACTAACAAAAACATTAACAAATCCGATTTTTTTCGCGTAAGAAGTCATTTCTTTAAGATTGTCTATAAAATTAATTTCTCTTTTAAAGGAATAAGAGTCTGGCCTATTTGGAGGATTTACTTTCCCGATCGTTCTTAATACTCTCGGAACTGCACTTTCCAGAGAAAAACCTATTGAATTAAAACCTGCTTGCTTTAATAAATCTATTAATTCTCTATCTATCATGTCGCAACGAGTAATACATTGTAGTGGAAGTTTAATATTGTTCTCGATGATTTTTTCACATATTTTTCTCGCTCTTTCTGGTATTGCTGTAAAAGTATCATCATAGATTGCAACAGGTCCTAAAAATTTAATATTTTTATCACTTAAGTATTTTAATTCAGTAATTACTCTATTAAGCGAGTGAAAAAAGATATTTTTTTTACTTAGAACAGCACAATTACAATAGATACAATTTTGATTACATCCTCTAGCTGTTAGTATACCTGTTGGGAAGGCTTTACTAGCGGGAATAACTCGCGAGAGATAAGGTGATGGATATTTATCTAAATAATTCTTGATTGCTCTATTTGAAAAAAGAATATTACAGTCTGGATTTACTACAATTTTATCTTCTTCTCTGTAGGTAATACCCTTTATGCTTTTTGAGATATTGTGATTTAATTTAAAATTATTATTAATTAAAGCAGTTAATATTTCGAGAACAGTTTCTTCTCCTTCCTGTCGAACGCATAGGTCAACACTTTTGATGGTTTCCATAATTTCTTTTGATTGAACAGTAGGTGTTGGGCCCCCATAAATAATTATAACATTTGAATTATAAACTTTTAAGCCATCACTTATCAAAGCGCATTGCATATAATTTGATTCATAAACTGTAAATCCTACAATTTTAGGGTTATAACTCATAATCTTTTTTACACACTCCTTTACATTATAAGCGCTCTTAGAGATAAACTGTTCAGCATTAAAGCCGTTTTCTCTCAAATATGCTATAATATAGGTGGATCCTAAATGATATTTAAAATTTGTATAGAATACATCTCCACCAGAAGGAAAAACCATTAAGATGTCTAAACAATTTTTGATCAATTAAAACCACTAATCTTTGCTTAAATAATCAGAATTCAAAAAAAAATAGAAAATTAAAAAACTTTAATAAAAAAAATAACATTAACCAACTCCAATGTGTCCACTTACCCCCACTGCGATATCATGAGCAACTTCTGAGGGAAGAAATTTTTTAACACATTCTTCTACATGCGTTACTAAAGCATTATTTTGAAGTCCTTGACCTAGACCTGCTCTAATGCATTCGATTATTCTTTTGCTGACTTCTTTACCAAACCTTTCTTTTAAGCGTTTTCTCAAACTTTGATCTACAATCTGTCCTAAACCTACCATTTCACACACACACCTCAAATTTTTTTGAATTTCGCTTTCCTTGTATTTTAAAATTGCATTCCTTTTTTACAATATAGTAAGTATATCTTTCGGAGTTTATAAAAGATTTCTTTTTTCTAGCCCTACAAGAATGACTAATAACGAGTTTGTATTGAAAATCTTATGAATTAGGGTTGATTAATACCAACCGCATCAAAAGCTTTGCTAACAGAACCTAATATCTGATTATCACCTGGAAATAAATCTTGACAAGAATCTAACATTGCTTCACGGAATTCTAAAAAGGTTGCTGTTTGACTAAGTCTATTATTTTTAATAACATCGAAGAGCAATTTTTCTATAGGATCTTTTCCAATGCATTCTACCGCGATACGGGATGATCTATGGGTTCCGCCTTCTGCCATTAAATAAATCGCATGGTTTATTATCCCGTTATTTATATGTACACCCCCATTATCCCGATTCCCTGTATATCTATCATTGTAGTGATCTGGTTGATGTCCATCTAAAGCACTATTAAATCCATCTGAAGGATCGTATTGCCCCCCATTTGTAGGATCTTGCATATTTCTTTCTGCTGGTGCAGTACCTTTAAGAAATGTTCGTTCAAAAATGAGCCAGTCCCCTGTAACAAAGGCAGCAAAACAATCTGAAAATGCTTCATTTAATGCTCCAGATTCTCCCTGATAAACCAATTCACACATATGTTCTGTATATGCATGAGTTAATTCATGAGCCAACCAGTCATCAGAACAAAGATAATTATGGACTATACCGTCTCCATCTCCAAGATAAACTTGTTGGGTTGGTGGATACCAAAATCCATAATTAGGGCTTCCCAGTCCCGTATCGGGATCTCTATAATAGAAGTGTACATTTATGGTAATGTTTGATCCTTGATTATTGAAACTGTTGCATCCATGCTTCTCATTGAAATAATCTACAATTTTTCCTGCATATATATGGGCATCAACTTCAGGTCCCTGATTTAGGTTTCTACGTCTTGGTCTTCTATCATTTACCCATCTGTTATTCTCATCCTCAGAAGGCGACATACCACTTAAGTCATTTGTAATAATTTCAGGTCCCCCCCAGTTTGTTCGTGTTATATCTTGAAGTATATACCTTTTCTTATCACGTTTAAAAGTGTTTATATCATTCTTTCCAGAATAATAACCTTCCCCACTTCCTGTGCAAGCTTCAAAATGTAGATTGTTATATCTATGAATAACATTTCTATTTATTGCGTCTATAAAATAAATCCATGCTTGCGGTTCTTGTTCAGATATACCCTCTAATTTGACCTTCCAAGTTAAAATATTGTTAGTTTCTCTAGGATATATTATTAATTCAGGTTCTGTATTCTCCACCATCTTAGATTTTTCACCTGAATGCTTAATTGCTATTTCTACAGCTTCCTCATCTGTAATCTCTGGTTTCACAGATAAACTTAAATTGGGAATAAGTTTGGATGAAATTGTTGTTATATCCCCTTTTTCAGAGAGATGTATCCTTATTGATCCTCCATGAACTGGTACATTTTTATGCTTTTGTTGAAAACTGATATGATACCTTCTTGCATCATCTATTACATGTTTATCTTCATCTAAATCATTTTCCATATCAATAAAACCAAATAAATCATTGTAATTTTGAAGAAATTCCTTCCCAATTTGAATTGCCATTTCTTTTGAGACACTTTTATCAACAGGATCACTCAATTTTCCTCGAATATGTGCGATCGTCTTAGATTTAGGATCAATTCGCACTTTTAACTTTGGATCTGCTTCTTGCAGTTTTGACAATTTCTTCTGTTGAATATCACTTAATTCTTTCAATATTGATTCCCCCCGCTTTATTTTTCATTAAAATATTACAAATTATACTTTTTCTTATATATAAATTTCGCAAAGGTAATATTGACTAATATGTAAGTTTATTTAAAAAGATTATTCAATTTTTGATTCCTAATTAAGATTAATGTGCAGTAAATACAAATAATAAGGAAGATTTGAATAAACTAATTTTTTGAATATTATTCAATGATAATTATATTTTCAAAGCTTTAGTAAATAAAAATATTTGATATTAAAGTTTTAAGTGATGGAACTTCCTCTAATTTTAATACTCGACTGGTTTTATAAAAAACATTTAAGGTGTGCCAAATTGAGGAGTTATTTTTAATACTTGTAATAAATAAAGATAATTTTTGTTTGGCATTATACGTCTGCCCTTTAAATAAATAGCATATTGAGAACACATCTACCGTTTGCATAAGCATTATATATTCACCAAATTTAACACGATCTAATCCTTTAGAAAAGAGTTCACCACTAAAGGTGTTGAAGGCTGATAAAAATCCACTAACAAGATCTTCTTCGAATTTATCTTGTTTCTCGAACGGGTTGGAGAATAAAGGGAAGCCCCCTTCACCGATGATAAGGAGCAAAACGGGGATTTCAGGTGTTATAATTGGTGGGTCAATTACACTTTTTCCCTGCATGCGATCTACAAC
>JBHLNR010000070.1:0-16087 GCA_048941385.1 Promethearchaeota archaeon | reverse complement strand
GGGCAAAATAAGGAGCCCCCCCACAATACTCTTATTCCTTTTCAAGATATTGATTCTGCCCTAACAAGAGAATTAGAATCTTCACCATTCTATAAGTCGCTTAATGGCAATTGGAAGTTCAATTGGGTTAAAAAACCTTCTGAACGTCAAATTAATTTTTATAAGACTGACTATAATGATGATGATTGGGATGTAATACCAGTTCCAAGTAATTGGCAATTACATGGTTATGGAATTCCAATCTATACAGATAGCAAATATCCATATAGCATTAAAAGAAAGAATATTCCAAGTATAGATCATGAATACAATCCAGTAGGATCTTATAGGATGGAATTTACAATCCCAACGGAATGGCGAGAGCGAGAAATTTTTATTCACTTCGATGGAGTAAAATCAGCATTCTATTTATGGATAAATGGAAAAAAAGTTGGATATAGTCAAGGTTCCATGACCCCTGTTGAGTTCAATATTACAAAATGTATGCAAAAAGAAAGAAATATTCTTGCTGTAGAAGTCTATCGATGGTCTGATGGTAGTTATCTTGAAGATCAAGATATGTGGCGATTTAGCGGTATTTTTCGAGATGCTTTTTTATTTTCTACTCCTAAAATTCATATTCGAGATTTCTACGTATTTTGCGACTTTGATGAAAGCTATATTGATGCTTCCTTAAAAATCAGAGCTAAAATTCAAAATTATAGTACAGTTAGATTCGATAATTATAATCTAGAATTATTACTCTTTAATGATAAGAATAATCTAATTGGGGCAAAACCTCTGATAAGAGAAACATTTAATCTTGAAAACAATAAAGAGATTATCATTGAAATGGAAACCACAGTAGAGAACCCTAAGAAGTGGTCAGCTGAGACACCCTACCTATATAAAGTTTTATTCGTCTTAAAAGGTCCGAATAATGAAATTTTAGAAGTAGAACAGTGTAAATATGGATTTAGAAAAATAGAAATAAAAAATAGCCAAATTTATATTAATGGGACTTCTATTCTCTTCAAAGGTGTTAATCGACATGAACATGATCCAGATCATGGGAGAGCAATTCCATATTCGAGAATGATCCAAGACATAGAAATACTTAAACAAAATAATATTAATGCAGTTAGAACAAGTCATTATCCAAATCAACCAAAATGGTATGATTTGTGCGATAAATATGGAATTTATGTAATGGACGAGGCTAATATAGAATCACACGGCTTACGTAGAAAACTACCTAAAAGTGATAATAAATGGACTAATGCAGTTGTCGATAGAGTGGTCAGTATGGTTGAAAGAGACAAGAATCATCCATGTATTTTTATGTGGTCTCTTGGAAATGAGGCGGGATACGGAAAGAACTTCCATAGGATGAAACAAGCTGCGCTTACAATAGATAAAACTAGACCAATTCATTATGAGGGAGATCCAAAATTAAAAGTATCTGATGTATTCAGTTCAATGTATACAACTGTTGATCAATTGGAAAAATCAGGCCAATTAAAGAGGGTTAGGAGATTTTTCGTTGCTAAACATATAAGGCCAAAATATTATAGGGAAAAACCAAGAATTCTATGCGAATTTGCTCATGCTATGGGAAATAGCTTAGGAAATTTTCAAGAAAATATGGATATTTTTGAAAAATATGATAATTGTATTGGAGGTTTTGTCTGGGACTTTGTAGATCAAGGTTTAAGAAAACTTTCTAGTGATGGAGAAGAATTTTGGGCATATGGTGGTGATTTTGGAGATGAACCGAATGATGGGAATTTTTGTTTAAATGGAATTGTTTTACCTGATCGAACTCCTAATCCTTCTCTTCATGAAGTAAAAAAGGTTTTTCAGAGTATTAAAGTGTATCCCGTTGATCTAACAAAAGGGTTGGTGAAAATCCATAATAAATACAATTTCAAAACAAGTGATTTTCTAAATTTGACATGGGAAATAACTGAAAATGGCACTGTAATTCAAGAACGAAAACTCCCAAAACTCACAATATCTTCTAATGAAGTAAAAGAAGTAAATTTGCTATATAAAAGCCCTGAATTGAAACCTAATAGGGAATATCACATTCTAATTAAATTTTCCTTATCGGAAGATACTTTATGGGCAAAAAAGGGGCATCTAGTAGCATGGGATCAATTTAAAATTCCCTATGTAATTCCTGAATTACCATTTATTGAGACTATATCGATACCAACTCTTAATTTAGATATTTTACAAGAAAATTATATTATTATCGGAAAAAATTTTAAGCTAATTATAAATAAGGAAAATGGTGCATTAACTTCTTATGAATTTAATGGAAACCGTCTAATTTCTTCTCCACTTATTCCAAATTTCTGGAGAGCTCCAATCGATAATGATCTTAATGTATTAAGACATATTCCTATGTACAAAAAGAAAGTATATAGATGGAAAAATGCTGCAAGAAAAAGGAAATTATTAAGTGTAAATGCTGAGCAAATTAATCATTATACTGTTCGAATTTTAACCTATTTTAAAGTTCCAAATGGTAAATCAAAACAACAAATTATATATAATATTTTTGGTACTGGTGAAATAGTTGTTAGAAATACATTTACTCCGAAAAAGGATCTTATTAGATTTGGAATGCAAATGTCTATACCGAAAGAATTTGGAAAAATGACATGGTTCGGAAGAGGTCCTCATGAAAGCATGTTTGATAGGAAATCTGGTGCTTCGATTGGGGTATATTCTGGAAATATTGAAGACCTAATTCATAACTATGCAAGGCCTCAAGAAAATGGTAATAAAACTGATGTACGATGGGCGGCATTTACTAATAAAAATAACTCTGGGTTGTTTATAGCTGATATGGGAGGTACATACCTAAATGTGAGTGCTTGGCCATATTCAATGGATGATTTAGAATGTGCAAATCATATAAATGAATTACCAAGACGTGATAATAATACAATAAATATCGATTACAAACAACAAGGTGTTGGAGGAGATCGGATTGGTGTTTTAGATGTTCTTGAAAAATATAAATTAAAAGGGAAGATCAATTATAGTTATAGCTTCCTCCTCAGAGGATATACTCAAGATATGGGAGATTTCAATTCACTTGTTAGATATAAATTTCCATCAGAAGTTTTGATAGATTAGGAGTAAAACTATTTATTTCTTTAAAATTATATGAAAATAATTCAAATTATTGAAATACCAAGTTGAAAATAAAAAATGGCTCGTCCCTTATGGTTTGTTAAATTATTAAAAAAAGGTTTCCCTAATATCAAATTTATCGCGAAATTAACAAATTTACCCATTTTAGGTACTGTTTTCGATCAACTGCTTTTTAAGGGAGATGATATAATTTATCTCCCCCTGGATAAAGTCATTGAGATTAACAAACCAATAGGTGAATATGATGAATATATTTTACCTTCTCAGGTATTGGAATATTTTATCAATAAAGCAAAAAATCATTGGATTATGAATTTTTGCATCTGTAGATCGAGTATGGATTGCCGGGACTATCCAATTGATTTAGGCTGTCTTTTTCTTGGCGATGCTGTACTTGATATCAATCCCCAATTAGGAAAATTAGTGACTAAAGAGCAGGCATTAGATCATTTAAAAAAATGTAGGGACGCAGGACTAGTCCAAATGATTGGTAAAAATAGGTTAGATGCACAATGGTTAGGTGTCAGCTCAGGAGATAAACTTTTAAGTATATGTAATTGTGATCCTTGCTGTTGTTTATGGCGTGTATCTTCAATCTTGGTACCAAAAATAGGATCAAAGATAAAGAAGATGCCAGGAATAGTTGTTCAAGTAACCGATAATTGTATTGGGTGTGGTACCTGTTTGGAAGATATATGTTTTGTGAATGCGATAACCTTTAAAGATAATAGAGCTATTATTAGCGATCAATGCAAAGGATGTGGTCGGTGTGTTTCGGTTTGTCCCCAAAATGCAATAGAACTAATTATAGATGAGAAAAAATATATCGAGAAATCTATTCAAGAACTTGAAAAAATTATTGATGTTTCTTAAATCATTTATCATTTCCAAATATATTTCTTAGTTTAAGTTTGTCCATCCTAGTTCTTTGTTTTAGTGCAGATACTGCTTGAACCGTTTCTTTTATTGAATGAAAAACGGGAATATTAGAAAGTTCTAATGATTCAATTATCATCGAATATTTTGCTACGTATGGAACAAAACAAACAAGAGGTTTTCTTTTAGAAGTAATAATATTAGCAACTCTTCTACCGATTTGAAATGATATATTAGGTGGATAAGGAAGTAGTAATAAAATAATGCATTCTATCCTTTTTATATCTGATAAATATCTAATAATTTTTTCAATATCAGTATCTAAAACTGAACCTGTTAAATCAATGGGGTTATTAAATGAAGCGATTTCGGCTGCGACAGGGTTCATTAAATTTTTTAAATCTCTCTTTTCCTGCTTAGAGAACCTCACAGCGTCTAATCCATATTTTTTTAACATATCAGAAGCTAAAACGGCATGCCCCCCAGAAACAGATACTATAGCAACATTACCATAAGTGATAACATTTTCTCCAAAAGGATTCCTTTTTTTCGCTAACACGTCAAAAACTTTTAAACATGTTAGTAATTCTCTTTCAGAATGAGGTTGTATAATATAATGCTGACGTAATGCATCATATATTATCTTATAATCTCCTGCTAAACTTGCTGTATGTGATTGTGTCGCCACCTTTCCTTCTCTTGTTTTACCCCCAAAATATACAATTACAGTATCCTCAGATTTTTTTGCATGATCTAAGAAATCTCGCGCTCTCCCTTCATTAAATCCTTCTAAATAAAAAGCAATATTGGTGGTTTCAGGATCAACTTGGCTGAAATATTCTAAAAGCATAACTTCATCCACAACTGCACGGTTTCCAATTGAAACTGCTGTAGATACTCCTATATTCCTTTCATTGAATTTCACGAAGAATTGATCTACCAATACTCCTCCACTTTGACTTATTAACGCTACAGATCCTTTAGGAGGTCGTGTGATTCGTTCTGTAGGTAAAAAGATAGTATCAACAATCGGAGGTGCATAAACTCCGAGGCAATTTGGCCCAAGAACAGCGATATTGTTATCAAATGCTATTTTTTGAAGTCGTTCTTGCCTGTTTTTGCCTTTTCCACCAATTTCTGCGAATCCTCCACCTATAATAACGCTCGAGGGGATACCTAAATCACTACATTCCTGAATATATTCTAAGGTATCGTCAGGACCCACGGCAATGACTAATAAGTCAGGAATTTCAGGCAATTTATCTAAGCGTTCATATAGTTTAATTCCTTCAATTTCTCCTCCACCTGGATAAATCCCATAAACTTTTACTTGCATTTCGAATTCATTCTTCAATAATACTATACGACCAGGGCTAAGGGGATTCTTCTTACTAATACCTACAACGGCAATCGATTTTGGTCGAAATAATTTTTCTAAATCCATTTTAAACATTAAATTAAGAAAGGGTTTCTTTTCGGATATATAACATATAAATTAAAATTGTATTTAATTTTGCCCTAGGAATTTAAATAATTGTTGTATCAGAAATAAAAAAAAAGAAATTAATTATTAGCTTTTAAGAATATCCCTAAAAATATTTACAAATGTATTAAAATCTTTATTTATAAAATATATATCAAATGGATTATGTTTTTTTAAAACCAGCATATAATATGGGAGATCAATATCTTTTAAAAGTATCGGCTTGAACAAAAAATATTTTCCTGCTTTTCTCACAACTATTTGATCTTCTTGTTGATCCAACTCCATATCCTCAAATACATCATTAATACTTAGGAAATACCCAATTGTGCTGCTTAAAAGTTTTTTTGAAACATCATCCATAAAGCAGGAACCCAATATAATTGAGTTTTTATCAATTATAATTAATCCTTCACAATTTAACTTTCTTGCATATTCTTCAATAGTCTTCTGAATTAATTCTGATTTTGGATAGAGTTCTAATAATATTTGAGATATTGAACTCATTATTGTATATGGATTATATATTGAAGTGCTGAAGAACCTAATATTTTTGTAAGGTACTTTATCAATTATTTCTTTCTTTAAGGTATCAATTTGTGCTTCAATTTCATTTTCTATATTTTGAATTAATTTGGGGTCACATTTATGAAAGAAAACATTAATAGGGGGTTCAATTCTCAATTCATCAAATTTCTCAATCACATCATACAAATAACTCAAGGACTCATCTTTACGAGAAGAATCTAATATGTCAATGACATAAATAGCGATTTCAGTATCAGCAAAGAATTTGCTTGGATTTTTCAAATATGAAATTAAATAATTCTTTTGACCTCCTAAATCCCATTCAGTAATCTCTCTTCCTAATAATTTAAAAGTCGTTCTTTGTGCGCCTCTAGTTGGTTCAATTACAGCTATTTTCGAAAATTCCCTTTGTAAAGCTAAGATTATGCTAGTTTTTCCTGCTCCATCTAATCCCGTAAACAAAATTTTGTAAGATTTTTTTTTGGAATCTTTTTCTTCATGAAAGAATAATAGAGAATCTTCCAGACGACTTTCACCCAACCTTTTATTAATATATTATAATTTGTGAATATTTCCGCCTAGAATTAAAAATCTATTTGTATATTTAAAGTTATGTCTAATTAAATTAATAAAATCTAGATTTTTACAAAAATATAAGAAGAGTAGAGATCAAAATTAATATTTTTGCATTCGTTCTGGCACAAAATCGAAAATTTTCTCAACTATTAGGTTTGCATCATGAAATTTACTTACTTCATGAAAATCAATGTTATTTGTATAATATTTAGCAATAAATTCATCATTAAAGATTTTGAGCCCATATCGTAAAGATTTTGTTGATTTTGAGGTAACTAAAACAGAGGCTATAGGATAATTTTTATCATGCTGAATAAGTAAAACAGCTCTATCCATTTGAATTTCGCGAATTTCACCTTTCTTCAATATTTCATCCAACACACTTCCTACTGCTTGAAGCACCATGGAAAAAATATTTTCTTCAACTTCCCCTAGTTCCGCCCAATCGTGTTTGAAGAGTGCTATCCCTTCATTTGTATCAACCACTAATACTCTATATGCCGTAAACGGTAAAATGTATATGATTTTTGGATCTTTTACAATCACAATTATCGAAATGAAGGCACCAATTCCATTTGTAAAAAATGCTATAGAATTAAATAGTTTAATAACTCCTCCTATCGCATACAATAGCACTGTTATTATAGAAAATAGAGTACTGCCAAATAAAAGCCATGAAGCCGAGCGTTTGAATTCAAAAGGTGCTTTCCTCCACGTTTGAAGACTCCATAAAAAATATTGAGTAACAAAATAAAATAGGAAAATCACTTGAATAATACGAAGGATTCCTTTATTATGCACACCATAATCTTCAATTACTTCATAATTTTCACTTGCAGGAAGTAGAAAAGTCACTGCTAGCAAAATAAATTCAAGTACAAATAATACCGTAATATTTACAGTATTTACGTGTTCACTCCTACTAAGCTCAATAAAAATTATAATACATGGTACAGCTATTAATTGGGGGACAATAGCTATTGCCATAAGAAATGTTGAATAACGATAATGTGCGGCAGCATCAATAAACCAAAAGGTTGCATATAGCAACCACATTGCTGAAAATAGAAATATAAGACTATTCTTTCTCTTTATAGCATAAAAGCAAGTAATCAAACCTCCCACTCCTACAAAGATTCCAGCAAATGAAGCTGATAATATTAATATGAAGTTTTCAAAACTGATCATAATCAAATCATCTTACATCTTCATTTTCCTCTAACAATATCTTTTCTTAAGAAGCAATAATTTAAATAAATTTGTATGTAATGCTAATAACATGACTATGGATTATAATCCAGTTTACGTTCTTTATGAATTAATTCAAGGTTTTTTCAAATATTCAGGTACAAACTCAAAAATCTTTTCAATAAGATTCTCTGCTTCTTTAAACTTAGATGGTTCCTTGATATTTTCAAAATCAGAAGCATATTTTAAAACGAATTGATCATGAAATGTTTTTAGACCATATCGTAATGATTTACATGATCTTGAGGTTACTAACACAGAGACAACCGGATACTTAACATCCTGTTGAACTAGAAGAACAGCTTTATCCATATCAATTTTCCGTACTTCACCTTTATCTATAATTTCATTTAATACACTTCTAGTTGCTTGGATTAACATTGAAAAAACATTTTCATCTATATTTCTTAATTCTGCCCAATCATGTTTAATTAAGGTAATGCCATTACGAGTTTCAAATACAGTAAGCCTGTAAGCTTTGAATGGTAGGATATAAATAATTGCTGGATCCTTTAATATTACGATTATGGTGATAAGTGCTCCAATTCCATGTATAATGAATCCTAAAGGATTAAACATTCTATTAATTGTACCTATAGCATAAAAGACTGTAGTCACTAGCGAAAATAAAATACTTCCGAATAATAGCTGAGATACTAGTCTCTTTAACTCTTGAGGAGCTTTCTTAAAAGTCTGATAGCTCCAACTAAGGTAGAAACACACATAATAAATTAACCAAATTATTTGAAAAAAACGTGTTAAGCCTATAAAATGAACACCATAACCTGGGATGATCTCCATCGCTCCAGGCATAAATAATAGCATTAGAAATATAGTCTCTATTAAAGCTAGTAATATCAATTTAATTGGGTTTACATTTTCTTGCTTGATTAGTTCGAGAAAAATAAACATGCATGGCACTCCAATACTTTGGAGTATAAATGCTATTCTCATAAAATAAATTGAATAAAATAAGTGAGCTGCAGAATCCAAATACCAGAAAATCGCTTGCAATATCCAACTTGCTGAAAATAAAAACGCAAGAGGTTTTTTTCTCTTAATCGCATTCAGGAAAGTTATTATCCCACCTATTAAAAAAAGGGTAGCAGCAATTAAAGTTGATATAACCAGAATTAAATTTTCAA
Organism: Promethearchaeota archaeon; assembly: GCA_048941385.1. GTDB lineage: Archaea > Asgardarchaeota > Lokiarchaeia > Sigyniarchaeales > SOKP01 > Loki-b32. The sequence goes on along the minus strand of JBHLNR010000070.1, from coordinate 7,084 downwards.
TATCGATACTCATCTTCTTACCAATTTCACATTCTTTATTATTAAATATACTATTTCAAATACTATTAATAGGACGTATGAGATCCAACAATGATGTGTTTCATAATCCAATTGACTAATTCTTTAGTATTATAAGGATAACCATTGATATTTTTTAGTTCCTTTTCTTCTTTTTCTTTAGGAGATTTCACACAATCTCGCCCATTTTTTAATAGAAATTTGAAATCAATTTCTTTTAAAAGAGTTCTAATCTAATTTAATATTATCTTAGTTATATTTATAATTTTAATGATTTTTAAGGATTTTTCTAATAATTTTTGGTTTCATAATTAAAATTTTATTAACAAAGAAAGAGATATAAATGCAAATAACCTATTTAGGAAAAAAAAATGAATGAGATAAAAAAACAAATTGAAGAGGAATATTCTTTTAAAAAGGCGGCGAAATATTCTATAGGACAAATTGCTGACCAAGCTGCGTACCAAACATTTACATTTCTAGTGTTTACGTTCTATTTTACTGTGGTTCAGCTTGATATTAGATTAATTACAATAGGGTTTATAATATGGGCTTTTTGGAATAGTTTTAATGATCCTATACTCGGTTATTTATCAGATAGAACGCATACAAGATTTGGACGTCGTTTCCCTTACATTGTGATTTCAATAATCCCTTTGGGGGTAATTATATACCTCTTGTTTACACCAATACTTCCGATTGGAGTTGACAATCAAGAGGGGAATTTTATCTACTTTATGATTATTATCATTTTATTCGAATTCTTCTATACTATGTACGGGCTTAATCTCACCTCTCTATTCCCAGAAACCTTTATTTCTGAAGATGAAAGAACCAAAGCAAACAATGTAAGACAATCATTTCTCATTTTAGGGTTAATAATCGCATTTGTTTTGCCAGGTTTATTTATTGATGATTATACTCCTGAAGCTGTAGACGTAGACAAAACATTTGGGGAATATCAGTTATTTGGTATGGTTGCTATGATACTCATTATTTGTATTGGATTAATCTTCGTGATATTTACACCTAGAGAAAGAAAAGAATTTAAAGAAGATTACAAGATAGCTCCAAGTTTTTTCAATTCAATTAAAATGTGTGTGAAAAGTAAATCATTCATGTGGTACATTCCTGCGGAAATCGCGAATTGGTTTGTGTATGGAATATTACCCACACTAATACCTCTTTATGCAAAGGCAGTATTAGGTATTGAAGATGCGTTGATGATTTCACTACTGATGGGAGCAGCATTCATATCTTCGGTTATATTTATAACTTTTGTATGGAAACCTGTGGTTAGAAGGATTGGAAATAGAAATGCCTGGATGATTTCAATGACATCTTGGATAATTACGTTATTTCCGCTAATGTTTCTTGGACCTGATATGGAATTAATTGCTATTTTAGTTTTCTTTTTTATTGGTCTTGGATTGTCAGGATCTTTTTATATAATCGATTTAGTTGTGAGTGATATCATTGATGAGGATGAGGTGAATACAGGAACACGTAGAGAAGCAGGATATTATGGTGTGAATGCTTTTTTCTTGCGATTAGCAATTATTGTAGTATTTATAAGTATTGGACCGATGTTTATAATCGCGGATTGGGAAGTTTTTTCGCTTCCAGCTTCTACAGAAGTCCAAATGACACTCAGAATTTTAATATTTGTTTATCCCGCAGTCGCGCTATTGATAGCAATTTTATCAATTTATAAATATCCTTTACATGGTGATAGATTAAAGCAAGTCAAAGAAGATTTAGCAAAAATTCATGAACAAAAGAAATCAAAAATATAAATTCCTTATTTTTTATTTTCTTTACCTTATCTAAAGTAATACGTATCTTCGATAAAATATCATCAAGTTCTATGAGATCTATATATATACAAAAATATCAATGAGATGAAAACTGCAACAACAATAACATTGGTAATAATTTGATGATCACGGAAAAACTGAAGGAATTCTAAAGGAATTTCAATCCCAAAATTAGGATCTAGCCCAAATATACTACATAAAAGAATAAATTCAAGTACGAAAGCACAAATAATATAGAAAATATTTGTCCATAATTTATTTCTCCAATTCGTGAAAGAATTAGTTCGATTTCTTTTATCATCAATTATAACAGTATTCACTTTAATCTCTTTTATGCCTTTCAATAACGCATTTTTTTTCAATTTAATTTTTTCTTTTTCATTTATAGAATAACTCCATTCAACATTACCTAAAGTAAGTGGTTTCTTATTAAGTACTCGTCCAATTTCGCATTTTACGATCAAACCACTAATATGTTTTTTTCTTGTTTTTGAAGATGTTAGATTACCCCCAGAAAAAGCTAATAACCTTGATCCGTAATTTGTTATTGATTGTGGAACATGAGAATGATGCCCGTATATTATATCCCAATTTTGAAAATTGTTTTCTTTGAACTTTTGGTAATAATTTCGATTTAATACCCAATCTAATTTACAAAAATATCTTCTTATTTTTCTGTAGACAACGTTATTTTGTATAGTATTGAGAATATTTTCATTTATAATCCTATAGATTCTTTTTTTTAATTGATCGAATAATAAGTAATATCCCGTAAGTAAGAGTGTTATACTTTTATATTGATTTCTTCTACGTACATAACATTCATTTTCGAAATGCCAATGAGGAAATAGAATATTGAATTTATCATCTTTATAATGATTATTTATATCTTCAAATTGACCAACAGAATCATGGTCTCTTTGATTATTCCACATGGTTCCTGATACAAAGTTGATTTCTTCTTTTTTCTCTTTGTGATCATTGATTTCGTTATTTGGATATAAATAATACTGATTTTCTGATATACCTCCAAATAATCTAAAATTTTTACGTTTAATTTTTTTATTAGAATTTTCAAATTCACAACTACCAAAATCTGAACTATGATTGTTACTTGTACATAAAAGCCAGTTTTTGGGAGGGTGACCTAAATATTTTAATTGGCTTAGAATCGAGATGTCATGCTTTTGAGCAGAAAGTCCTAGCCATTTACTTGTAGTTATGATGCCTTCTAAATTGCCTACGATTAAATCAACATCTTTGAAGAATTTGATTACTCTTTTATCAAACCTGAGCCAATAATCACCCATTTTCATAATATCTCCTACGAAACCAATTTTATATAATGACGTTTGAATTTTTTCGAACTTTTTTTCCCGCCAACCATCTTCATTTAATTTGCCAATATTATTAATCCGGTTTAAACGTCTTTGAATCGCTCGAACTGTAAATATCAAAATAAAAATACCACATATTATAGTGATTGCTAATAATGTGTTAAAAGGGATTTCATCAATAATTACAAATAAGAAGCAGAGAAACACTAACGGATAAATGATATCAATAACTATATGTTTTACAACCCAAATAATGGTTTCCCACACACCATAAGGACTACTAAATATTCTTAATTTTCCCATATCAAACACTGATTTCAATTATTAATTTTGCAGATTAATTCTGAAGGGATTTCAAGGAATCAAAATATTGTATTTACATGAATATTATTATTAACCTTACTTATAATATTAATGAATTTTGGAAATCATAAATCTAAATTCTTCATTTTCTTATATATTTTAATTTATCCAAAGCAATGCGAATCTTTGATAAAATCACATCAAGTTCATGTTTCTGAACTACTAATGGAGGTAATATTTTCAAAGTATCTTTTTTATTATTACAATAATCAAGTAGGACTCCTTCTTTTATTATAGAGAGCATAGCTATTTGACTATCACTTTCATTATGGAATTCAACACCCCACATAAGCCCTCTTCCTCTAATTTCTTTTAGAAGATCAGGAAATTCCCCTTTAATTTCTTCCAATCCTTTTTGAAATACATTTCCCATATCCTTCACATGATCTAAAAACTTTTGATCAGATTGTATATTTAACATTTCTAATGCAATAGCGCATCCAATATCAGAACCTCCTGTAGTAGAAATATGGATAAACGGATCATCCTTGTAGACAGCTTTTTCAATAAACGGTTTATAACTACACACAGATAATGGATAAATACTGGAGGTCATCCCTTTTCCGAGTACCATAAAATCGGGAACTACTTTCTCATTTGGATAAAGCCCACCATAGATTGCCCACAACTCACCAGTCCTTCCAAGACCGGCTTGAACCTCATCCATAATCAGCATAACGCCCTTTTCATCGCAAATTTCTCTTACCTCTGCAAAATACCCTTCAGAGGCAATTAATATTCCTCCAGTAGCGGGTATAGTTTCTAATATTACACATGCGATATCATCAGTTACAGCTTTTCTCATGGCATCAACATCATTAAAAGGAACTTGTTTAAATTCAGGAACATTCCATAGAAAATTGTCTCTAAACACCGGATCTCCTGTCGCTAACGCAAATCCAGTATGACCATGATAACCTCCAATAGCTGAAATGCACCCCTTACGTTTTGTGTATGCTCTTGAGAATTTAATTGCACAATCTACAGCTTCTCCACCAGCTACTCCAAATGTTGTCTTACTTATATCACCTGGCATTAAATCCGCAAGTTTTTTTCCTAATAAAGCCCTTTGTTCAGATAAAAGAATGTGATCACCTATGTCCAAACCTCCATCTAAGGCATCTTTGACGATCTGAACGATTCTTGGATTTAAATGTCCTAAGTTATAGACACCACCGGAAGTTCGACAGTTGTACATCTCTAATGGGGGTTCACCCGGTCTTGGACCTTCTAGTGTACGTAGGAAAACACCATCTCTTTCTCCAGGGATAACTCCTAATCCTAAACTCTTGAAAAATCGCACTTTTGGGCCATTCACATGTTTCGAGTATAGTTTGAGCAGTTCTTTTTGGGGTAAGGATCCTATAAATTTCTTCTTTGGAGTATCATTCATAATGGAAATAAATACTGAAAAAATATTTTAAAATTTTGAATTTATTATAAAATGAGGAATTTTTAAAGCTATGAGAAGAGCTGACTAATAATTTATACATAATAATTATAAGGAAATCTGTCTTCCTTAATTTTAATCCATAAAGTGCGAATCGTAAAATTATGACCAATATTCTTCCAAACGAACTAGTTCAAGCGAGAAGACTTATGGATCAAGCCAAATTTGATGAAGCACTGGAGATCGTTGAAAATTTTGAAAAAACTGAATCTCTTACGCAAGAAGCACAATTATCAGCAATTATAATAAAAGGAAGAGTATATCTTTATCAACAGAGAACTAGAAAAGCTCTACAAGCATACGAAATAGCGTATCAAATGAGCCAAGATTTAGGGTTTGTATCTGAAACAGTCAGTGCTCTTATAGGAAAAGCATATATTGGACTTATAGGGGATACCGATAAAGCGTCTAAATACATACAAGATGCTGAAAGAGGATTGAATTCTATACTAGATGATTCTTCAAGAGAAATGCTCAGAAGAGATCTATTACTAATAAAAACCTGGATCTTGTTAGTAAAAGCTAATATGGTTAGCGCAGTAGAATCAGCGCGAGAATGTCTAAGATTAACTGAAGAAAAAAAAGTAGGGAACAAATTGGATCTTGCCTTAACATATCTTTTATTAGGATATAGTAATAATATTTTAGGTAATAGAAGTAAAGCTTTAGATTATGCTATGAAGAGTTTAGAGTGCAATAAAGAACTAAACCATACAATTGCAATCGCAGATAGTTATTCCCTCATCGCAAAAATATATCGGCAAGAAGGTGAATATGAAAAGGCTTTACAATTTGGCAAACTGAGTCTATCAATTGAGGGAATTAGTGGTCGAACTAAACTTGATGCGCTATGGACCGTAGCCTCGATCTATTATTTTAAGAGTGAACTCAATCGGGCTTTAAAGTATGGATTACAAGCATTAGCACTTGCAGAAGAATTAAACATTACGGATCAATTAGTCTCTATCTTGGTTAATCTGGGATATCTCTATAGAGTTAAAGGAAATGATGATTTAGCTATAGATTACTTTGAACGTTGTTTGACACTTTCTGAAAAATGGGGACTTATTTATCCAATGGCTCAATCCCTCGAATTACTCACTGTGATGTATATTGATAAGAAATCTCAAGAAAAAGCTAATAGATATTTTTCTCGGCTATCTGAATTGCATAACCAATCAAAAATCGATGGAGGAGCTAATGTATCCACTTTTTATTTATTTGCTAAAGTGTATATAAAGAAGCATAGTACACGAATGCGTGATCGTGTAGAAGCACAGGAAATCTTTAAAAATCTGATAGAAACTTCGTCGGGTGATAATTTAATATACGCTTTAGGTGGATTATGCGATCTTTTATTAGAGGAATTATCAATGTATAATGATCTAGATATATTAGATGAAATAATTCCACTTATAACTCGCAGTTTAGAAATAGCAGAAACAGCACATAATTATTCCTGGTTAGCTGAAACTAAACTACTACAGGCAAAATTAGCATTAATTCAAATGGATGTGGATGAAGCGAGAAAGCTAATGGTAGAAGCACAACGTATCGCTGATTATCATGGTCTTAACTTACTAGCATGGGGGATTTCAACTGAACATGATAAATTATTAGAACAATCAGATGTTTGGGAATCATCGAAACAAGAAGAAACTTCCATATCTGAAAGGATTAAATTAGCATCAACGGAAGATGTGCTAGAACGCATCCAAGGAAGACGTGCTGTGGATACCCCAGAAGCGGTTGAGGAACAGTCTACTATGTTGTTGATCTTAGGAGAGGGAGGTGCTCTTGTCTTCTCTTATCCCTTCACAGATCAATGGAAGATAGATGAGGATCTTTTTAGTAGTTTTTTATCAGCTTTTAATTCATTTTGTAGTGAATTTTTTACAAAGGGACTTGATAGAATCAAATTTGGAGATGATTTGATGCTTATGGAATCAATTACCCCCTTTTCATTTTGCTATTTATTTAAGGGACAGACATATCTAGCGAAACAAAGATTAACAAAATTTATCCAACATGTACAAAGTAATTCAACAATTTGGCAAAATCTCGAAAAGCATTATAAGACTAGCCAAATTCTCGAATTA
>JBHLNR010000069.1:0-16201 GCA_048941385.1 Promethearchaeota archaeon | reverse complement strand
TCATTAAATTCATTCTTATTGTAATCTATTGTTAAACCATTTTGTTTTTTAACAATAGGCTTTGTACTTTCCCTTGGTTTATCTTTTTTATTATCGTCCATTAATTTTTTCCTTTAACCAAAAATTCTTGATGAAGAAATAATTATTTAATATAATAAAATTATGGATGAAAAATTAAAAATTAGAGATTTATCATCAACTAAATATACAAGATTGCTTACACTTTATAATTGAAATGAATTATCATAAAAGTAATAAAATATGGTAGTTTTTTTTTATTAACAACCCATAGATGTGTTTATATAAATTGAAGTCTGGATACAGTCATATAAAAGAAACGTTTGAGACACACGAGAAAGGATATCAAACAGAGCACTGGAAACGAGGAATTGAATATCGAAAAGGTAATTCTATTCAAAGAGTTGAAAAGCCTACTAAACTTCACCGAGCAAGGGAATTGGGGTATAAGGCGAAGCAAGGATACGTTATAGTGAGAGCTCGTATTAGAAAAGGAGGTATGCATAAAACACGCCCAAAACGAGGTAGAAAACCAAGAGCAATGGGTGTTTCTAAATACACTACAGGAAAGAATCTTCAATGGATTGCAGAAGAAAGAGTTCAGAGAAAGTATCCAAACATGCAAGTTTTAAATTCATATAAAATTTATGCTGATGGTAAAAATTGGTATTATGAAGTGATCTTAGTAGATCCACATCATCCAGTTATTAGATCGGATCCGAAAATTAACTGGATCTGTGAAAACCAACATAGAAAAAGAGTCACCAGAGGATTAACCTCTGCTGGAAAGAGATCAAGAGGTTTGCATAAAAAAGGATGGGGTTCCGAAAAAACTAGACCTAGTATCAGAGCAAACAAGGGACGAGGTAAATAATCCTACAACAATAAAATTTTTAGAACTCAGAATATCTAAAATTATTTAATTGAAAATTCTTCATCAAGACAAGAATTTCTCTATTCTAATTAAGCAATGTAAATAAGCGGACCCGGCAGGATTCGAACCTGCGACTTTCGGATTAGAAGTCCGACGCCCTATTTACTTGGTTATTATAAAGTAAAAAACCACCAGGCTAGGCTACGAGTCCTTTTTCAATTATATTAATATTTAAAATATTGATTAATCTTTAAATTTTTGTACATTGAATTCTCATCTCCTTATATTTAAAATGCGATTTCAGGGTAAGGTAAACCTTCAAAAAAATTGGGATCTAATTGAAATTAACGTGAAAAAGCAACTCTTAAAATTATTATATATCTTTGGCTTAAGTGTTGTTTTGTCGACTAAGTCTGGCTAAGAGCATGCCTATAAATTAATAAATTATTAATACATTCCTTTTAATAAACTACATTCTTAAAATAAATTTAAGATGAATGTTACATTTAGTGTTTTAAATTAAAACCTGAAAGGAGAGTACTCTTTTGCTCAAAAAAAAAATTTATGTACACCAAAACATTCCGTATATTTTTAATTGGAATAAAGAGCATCATAAAGAGAAATACTCTCAAATAACTGCAAATCAAAGGGAATTAAATAACCTTAAGCGTCATTTTAAAGAAGTTTATAAGGGTGTGATACCGAATAATTTATTCAATTCTCGATATTTACCTCGAGCATCACAATTTAAAATTAAAGGCATTAAAACAGCTTTTATTAGAAGTTTTAGCAAGAAATTAATAAGATCGGGGAAAATTCAGTATTATGATTCAGATTCTAAATTACCTCAATATGTCCAAAGTGTAATTGAAACTTATCGAACTGAAAAAAAAGATAAAATTCCAGGACATGAACCTATATTAAAAAATATACTCATCAAGGATAAAGATTCAATAGCAATTGAAGTCCCTATTTGGAATGAAGGAGTGCATAAAGTTATTACAGGACATATTGATTTACTCCAAGTTCAAGATAATCTAATTAAAGTTATAGATTATAAACCCGAAGGGAATTTTTTAATTTCCTTACCACAGGTAGCAATGTATGGATATCTTTTAAAATTTAAATTAGATATAAAGAATGTCAAGTGTATTTCTTTCAATAAAGATGAGGCATGGGAATATGATCCTAATATTTTAATTTCAGATATAAAAGAATATTTAGTTTCTCATCGAATAAATCAGAGACCTTGGGAGAAATTTTTATGAAAAATAATTTTAATTCTTTTTCTCTTTTGGTTCAGTTTTTCTACGCTCTTCTTTAGACTTTAAGTAACCTTTTAATAATAGGTAACATAGAAAAAGTGAGATAAATTCTATAATTAGCCCAAAAAAAGTAATGATGGTTCCATTATACCCAAGATATCTTAATAAAATCGCAATGGCAAGACCGGATGAAGCTAACGTAAAAACAATAATCCCTCTAATAATATCCATGAAAGATTTCTTGATATAGACTAATTCTTTCTTAATCCATGAGAATAGTGAAGACATTAGGAGTAAAAGTTGTTTTCTTATAATTTTTTAATTAAATTAATTAACGAATATTTTAATATCTTTTTCATTTTAAAGTTAAATCTCTTAAAGCTATTTTTAAAGTAATTACTTTTTCTTAAACTTAGAGTATAATGCTTTATCCAATAACAACCCAATTTTCTTAGCAATTTGGGAAGCTATTTCGTATCTTTCACCATCAAGTAGATTTAGATTATCATTGAGAGTCGTGGAATCACCTACTCTTTTATTTAGCACATTTGTAGTTATTTCACTTACAATGTTTTTAATCTTGTCAGTATCAGGCAAATTTATTTGAGGGTCAAAGGAGTTTATTTTTTCAACTGCAAAATTAAAAAAATCGCTGATTAAATCGATTGAGTTCCCCCTTAACTCGCTATGAAGTTTAATATTCTCTGTGGCTGTTTTAGAATCTTTCTCTTGCCAATATAATTGATTTGGATTAATGCCAGGGCTATTAATCCTCATCAATGAACTAGTTATTCTCCTTTCAATCCAATTTAAAGTACTTAACTCTTGTTTTTCTCTAATTTTTTTAGCTTGAACTTCTTTTTCTTTTTCCTTAGCTTCAATCTTTTGCTCTATATCTTCTTTACGAACTTGCTCAATTTTTTCGAGTCTTTTAACGAGATCATAACCAATACAATAAGAAATTGGAGAGATTAAATCTGATTTTAATTTTAATGATGCTATACCATCGTAAACCATACTATCATTGTCTTTAAGTCTGTTAACACCCTCCTTCAGAGAAATTTCAGTTAACCTCGCCAAAATAAATCCATTGACTAAAAAAGGCTGATTAGATGCATCTAAAATCACTACTAATTCTTCTTGTCTTTTATTTAACCGTTTAATCATTAATTCTTCTAACTTTATTTTTACCCATTCTTCTGAATCTGTAGTACCACTTATTTTTTTCAATGCTAACAGTAGTAGCGATCTATCATTAGATATTTTAGAATAGAGTTCAATTATTCTGCTAAGCTGTCTTAGAATTTTAGACAAAATATAAAAGAAAATATCTTTGACTATTTTGTTAATTATATCTTCAAAATCTAATAGAAATAAGATGTGAGAATAATTTTGTAACTTCAATTCATTTAAAAACACATTGTCAATTACTTGCTTCTTTTTAGAGAAACCCGGACTGTTTTTTTGATCCGAAAGAGCAACAACGTCAAGCTTCTTTATATTATATCTAACCATTTTTCGTTTTACTTCCTCAGATACTTCAAAATCCATATTTGAGAGATGAAGTATATTATATACACCATATTTATTCAATAAGTATATGATTTCATCAAAATTAGATTCGTTTAAACACTGCATATAATAAACAAAATCATTAGGGTTCTCCTTTAATTTGCTAATCAATTTAGATTTTAAATAAAGGAGTATTTTTTTTTCAAATTGTTCATAGTTGATTTTCTCATTAAGCGTTTCTTCTATCTTTTCAATCAGCTCTTTTTTAATATTATTTGCTTCTATGAATGTTCTCAATCCTGGTATAGAAATAGGGAAATATTCAAAATTAAAATCTAAAACTCTTCTTTTTATCATTCTTACAGGCATTGCTTCAATTTGTAATTCCTTGTAAGATTTAAATTCAAAATCAGTACGGATTTTATTAATCATACGATCTAATGTTGCTAATTCAATGAATTTATCTTCTTTTTCTTCTGATTTTAACTTCTTTTCTATATCAACTGAGATTTCTTTAAAAGCGGAGCTTTCTTCTAGGATTTCTTTCTTAATTTCATCAGTAAGACCAATTAAATCTCCTATTAAATCATAAAAATAAAATGAGGGGTAATTACGTATAATTTCCTGCAATTCTTGTTCAATTTGACTTTCAATCTCCATTATCATCTTCTGTTTCTGGTTTTCTTGGAGATTCAAATTTCTTATTTCAATCAAAAATATAATAAATCGATTTTCTAAATCAATTATCTTATTGAGAAGGTTGGTCTCTAATGAAAATGAATCTTTTAATAGTGTTTCCAATTCATTAATTATAATTCTTTTTTCTGATACTTCTAGCTTTTTTGTTGAGTCAAAAGTAAACTTATTTTCATCTATTGTATTTTGTACTTTAATTCCAAGATTATGATAAATATGGATGGTTGCTGTTGCAATTAGTAGATCTTTAAATGATGTGTCTTGACTAGTTAACTCGAAGATTTTATCCTTATCTGCTTCTCTTTTAAAATGAGAGATTATTAAATCAACTGTTTGGAAAAATCTAAATGTGCTTTCAACTGCAGTTGTCTTTCTTTTTATACCACTAATCATAATTATTTTATCCACTCTCGATAAACTTCTTTAAAATTATCAGATAATTCGAATCTTACATTGTTATACCAAAATTTAAAATTTATAACGTGGAAAAGCTCTCCTTTAAATAATTCCTTTTCTTGATCTGTTAAATTGTGCTTTAAAATCAAAGTAAGTGGTTGTGGAATTAGCTTTGAAAAATATTTCAAATCAATATTTCTAATATAGTTATAAAATGTATCTTCACCATCAAATTTTAAAAATTCAGTCGGTACTAATTCTTCAGTATGAGGTGTTTTCAGATTAAGTTCATTTTTCACTTTGTTTTTAACATATTTGGGAAATTCTTTATTAATCCCGATACTATACTCATATTGTTTATAAAATTCTAGTAGATACTTTTTTTCCTCTACGTTCGTTATTTTAGCAATATAAGAATCTAAGAACTTCAAAAAATTTTCATGGTTCTGTTCATTTTGTTCTCGATTTTCAAGATATTCTAAAAAGTCGTAATAAATTTCTGACATAGTCCAGTCTTTTTGATTTTCAATTTTTAAGAATTTTTTTGTATAGTCAATGATCCAATCAAGAACATAGAATTTCCATTCTAGATTAATCCCTCCAATTCTTTTTTCCAAAAATCGATGAAATCTATTTGCAAAACTTACAGGATCTATGTTTTCATCGACCATTTCATCCTTGATATAGCGATTGATTGTTGAATGTCTTAATATATAACTTAGTAAATAATTTAGTTCATTTGAAAATCTTTTAAATTTTTCTAAATGCCCCTTAATTACTTTATTGTTATTCATTTGGATTTCCGCAAATGCGACCAAATCTTCAATTTTCAAGTTAATTTTATCAAAAAAAGGATCAAGATTATTGGAAACTAAATTATTAAAATCCTCTGTGAGCTTTTTCTCATCGAACTGAATTTTTTTCCTTGATACTATTGATTTAATTTCAATTTGGTTAAATAGAAACTCTTGAAATTTGTCCAATAATCTAATACCTAAAAGTTTAGCTGGTTTTTGCTCCGTATTAAATTTTTGTTTTAGATTTTCAATAAGTTCCTTAGTTAGAGTTTTCAAGCGGCGACACGAAATATAAGCAGGAAGAGATGATCTGATTAAGTTAATACTTTTCCTATTTGTCTCTGAGAAATAGTTGAATACTGAACTTAATTCAATTACTCTTAAATTTTCTTTCTGGATTATTGACTTATTGATAAACTTGATGACGATGTTACAGATATCTTCGAATTGTTCATCCTCTAACTTCCCTTTATTTATTATGAATCGTTGATATCTTAGTAATAGCTCAGATAATGGTCCTATTTCTCCAGATGTGAGAAATATATTAGAATATTCCAAGAATTTATTTAAGTATCCCTCTAGATTAATTAAAAGTCTATTACATTTTGTAAGCAACCATTCTCCAGTTTGAATTTCCAAAACATTATTGATTTGCTCTCTAATACGAGAAATCAAATAACTGATTATATCATCTTGGAATTCATCTAGGGTTCCGGTATTTGCTAGATTGATGAGATTTGTTCCTAGATTTAGGGTTTTATCGATAATAAAATTAGCACTTGGTTCAGATATTGAGTATTTGAGGTGCTCTTTTGCTTGTTGTCCCTCAAATGGAGTTTTAACTCTTTGGAATTTTGAATCTAATAACTTAATTTCGAGCGGGTTCTTATACCATAAAATTTCAACATTCGATATAATTTTTGCATAAACATTTAACATCTCTTTTTCTGTTGGGAGAGAGACACTTAAACCTATTAATTTTTTGTTCCATTTATCTTCGATAAGATCTCCAAATAGCTTTTTACTAAATCTTGAAGCAAATTTATCATAAAGTTGTTGTTTTTGCTCAATTGTAAACTCCGATCTATCAGCAAATTCTTCAACTTCATAAAATAATTGGCAAATATTGTTTAGAGAATTTCTTGATTTATGAACATCTAAGTACCCCGTCTCTGGTTTCAAGGCAAGAAGTAAACCTTCACAATCTTTAAACCTTCCTGGTAAGAAAATCATAGATTTAGGATAAATGTTTGTTTTAGCACTTTGTTCATCAAGGTTATGTAAATTGAATTCAATGCTAAATACTTCTGATCCAGTGTAGTCTCTCAATATTGCATTATACATTGACAAAAATTGAATTACTTCTTTTGAGAGTTCATTAACCTTTTTTCTTGTCAATCTTCCAGGGCCGATGACATCTCCAGTTATTAGATCATTTGGAGATGAATATCCAAATATTAAAGAAAATTGATAATTTATTGATTCTCTTGTGGTGATCATGATGTAATAACAGATCTTAATTGTAAAATTAATAGAGTTTTAGTATTAATTCTTTTTGCACATTTTTTTCAAAGCATTTCTGATTTATTTTTAGATTTTGATTTATTGGATAATTCATAAATTTAGAATCTCTTATCATATTAAAATATAAAAATATAATAAGAAAAATTATTATTATAATTATAACATTCATTACATATTCTTTTAAGCATTTAAGGTGAAAGCGTATACAATTCGGTTCCGATTTAGGGATAAATCAAGAAGATATTGAAAAAATTAGTCCTCAAATTACATTTATTACTTCTAATGCAGATATAGAAGCTATTGCTCTCGTGAGTTCTGAAGGTTATCAAATTGCATTCTCTGCATTACCTCAATATCATGTAGATGGAGATCAATTTTGTGGACTAGCTAGTGCGCTATTGATGACGGGGAGGTCAACTATTCAGACTTTATTTCAAGAAGATTTAAGTGAAGTAATTGTAAGGGCAGAAAATGGATATATTGTAATTACAAATGCTGGAAGATTAGTCATCGTTTGTGCAGGAACAATTATAGACACATTAATGAAGACTGTAAAGGTTATGCGAATTGCTGCTAAAAACCTCTATAAAGTGTTCGAAAATAGATAACTATTTAATTGTTCTTTTTTCGACATTTTTGACAGCCCTAACATCCTCAAACCATGATGTTGTAAAAAATTTAGTATGAAAAAAGTTAAGTTTTTAAATGAACCTATAAAATTATCAATATATTAAATAAGTCATTCAATTACTATTCATGTCACTTCCTACAAGTCCTGCATGGTGCTGGCAGTGGCCTTGGCGTTGGCGATAACGCCCTTACATTGGATGAAATTTATTTAAAACTTACACTTTCTATACATTAGTTTTTTTATAAACTAAACTGATTCTCTTGATGTGCATTAATCTATTGGGTTCCAATATATTAACGATACACATTTAATGTATGAAAACAATTATTTGTGGTAAGAAAAATGGTAGATTATTTTAAAGCACGGATACTATTAGAGCCGAATGAGATTCCAAAGGAATGGATAAATATAGTACCAGATTTACCTTCTCCTATGACCCCTTTGGTCAATCCTATGGATGGAAAACCGGCTCCACCGGAAATGGCTTTCGCAATTTTTCCCAAAGAATGTGTTTTGCAAGAAGTGTCTCAAGAAAAAACAATACCTATTCCAAATGAAGTAAGAGAGATTTTAGCCAGCACATATAGACCGACTCCACTTCATCGCGCTTTAGGTTTAGAAAAAGAGCTAGGAATAGAAGGAGATGACATAAAAATATTCTATAAAAATGAATCTGTATCTCCTACAGGATCGCATAAGCCTAACACGGCTATCGCTCAAGCCTTCTATGCTAAGAAGGACGGACTAGAAGAGTTAGTTACAGAAACTGGCGCAGGTCAATGGGGTTCAGGTTTAGCATATGGATGCAACTTATTTGACATTAAATGCACAGTTTATATGGTGAGAGCAAGTTTCTTCCAAAAACCTGGTAGGAAAATATTGATGAGCTCTTACAACGCCGAAGTTCATGCGAGTCCCTCAAACTTAACTGAATCAGGAAAAATGTTTATTGAAAAAGATCCTGATCACCCTGGTAGCCTAGGAATTGCAATTTCTGAAGCAGTGGAACATAGTTTAAGTAGTGATAAAATTAGATATTCTTTAGGGAGCGTCGTGAATTTTGTGCTTCTCCATCAAACAATAGTTGGGCAAGAAGCAAAGGTCCAATTAGAAAAAGTTGGGATTAAAAATCCTGATATTGTAATTGGATGCATGGGAGGTGGATCTAACTTCGCGGGTTTGATGATTCCATTCGCTAAAGATAAATTAAATGGAATTAATTCAGAAGTGGAAATTATAGGAGTAGAACCACGGGCTTGCCCTAGTGTCTGTAAAGGTGAATATCGATGGGATTTTGGGGATACTTCAATGAAAGGACCAATTGTGAAAATGCATACTCTAGGCCACACCTTTATTCCAAGTCCGATACATGCAGGTGGATTAAGATATCATGGAATAGCACCTATAGTTTCAATACTGTACAATAACAAAATAATTTCAGCAGAAATGCATCATCAAATTGAAGCTATAGGAGCAGGATTACAATTCGCGAAGGCAGAAGGGATACTTCCCGCTCCTGAAACAACCCATGCAATTAAGGAAGCTATCGATCAAGCTCTAAAAGCTAAAGAGGACAAAGAAAAGAAAGTAATTCTGTTTAATTTTAGCGGACATGGATTTTTTGATTTATTGGCTTATAAAAATTACATGTCTGGTGAATTAGAAAACTATGAATTACCAACAGAAGAGATCAAAAGAGCTCTAGCTTCAGAGGAAATGCCAGATATTAATGAATCTCAATTCTAAATTATAATTAAATTATTTTTTTTCTTTTATTTGATTTTGAGAAAATCTTAAAATTTAGGGATACTTTAAATATTAAACTTTCGAGAGATTGGTAATTATTGAATCCCCTTTCATTTTTTATTGTTTGCTTCTTATATCTTTTTAGCTTTATTCTTTTTTATATCACTTTTTTAGCAAAACAGAAAAGTGAGAAAAGAGCGTATATAAATAATCTAGCAAACTCAATTATATTTATTACTTCAATTACAATTAATTTGTTTATAATACATATTGTAAATCCTAACAATACTCGTTTTGTTGCTTTTCCTTTTGATATTTTATATCTTGTTTTTATAGTTATTTTTATTCCCCTTTTTTCTATTTTGGTTATTAGGGAAAGGAGAAGAATTGAAAAAGGAAGAATCTCTTTTGAAGAAATTAGAACAAGATCGAAAATTCTACCATTAAAATATGATATATATAGAAAATTGACTCATTTAGTGGTATTAGGTATCATTTTTTTTTATTTTACTCTAGGTTTTCTGGTTCAAAATGTTTTTATATATATCTCTGAATTTTTACCAAACTTTTTAGTTGAAATGTTCGATATGGGTGATGATATTATGATTTTCACTCAGAATTTGGTAGTTTTCCTAGTTGGCGTTTCATTAATTGGATTATTAACAGCTGATTTTACAAGAATTTTTATCCCAAAATATTATCCTTTAAAACCAGTAAATCAAATACTAAAAGAAAAGGAATTAAACATGATGTTTGGCCCCCATATATCCATGAGTATCGGTTGTTTTTCTATTATTCTCTTATATGGCCATATTCAACCAATTGGTCCTTTAATAATTTGTACTTCCATGGCTATGAGTGTTTTTGGAGATACTGCTTCGAATCTATTTGGCCGAACATTCGGAAAAAGACAAATTCGTGACACAGATAAAACTTATGAAGGACTATTTGCAGGAATTATTGTTGCATTCATTTCAGGAGTAATTATTTTGTTGATACTGAGAGATTTTTACATGCCAAAACACTTTGGACTGTTTTTAATACCCATACTCGGAGCTGGAATTATTGGTTTTATTGATTATATAGATTTAGAAATTGACGACAATTTAACTTATAATTTTGTTCTTTCAACAGTTTTATTTTTTAGCTTGATACTTCTCTTTTAAATTAATAACCATTATCAAAACTTTTTTCAATTAAGGTGGTTTATTAATGAAAATGATGGAAGAAAAATTAAAAATAGATAAAATTTCTAAAGGCACTGTAATTGATCATATTGATGCGGGATATGCTTTAACTATTCTTAACCTTACAGGTCTTGACGAGTCTAAAGATTTAATCACGATAGGAGTTAATGTCTCTTCAAGAAAATATCAAACAAAAGATATTATTAAAATTGAAAATGTTTTTTTAAATGAAACTCAAATGCAACAAATTTCGATACTTTCTCCAAACGCAAATATTTCACTTATTGAGAATTATAAAGTGATTGAAAAAAAGAAAGTTAGTCTCCCCAAAATTATAAAAAAACTTATCCTCTGTGTAAATCAGACGTGCATTTCAAACTCAGAAAAAGAACCGATATCAAGTGAATTCATGGTTCTTGAAGAGAAACCTCTTAAAATACAATGTGTATACTGTGAACGTATCTATAAATTAGAGGAAATTGTCTTTACTTCAAAAGAGAAGAAGGAAAAAATTTTGAAACAAAGAATTCGATTATAAACCAAAATAAATTAGGATCTAAATAAAGAGTTCTAGAACAGAAGAAAAATCAGGAATGAAAAATAATATTGTATGAGTAAAAACACCTCCAATCATAAACAAAAAGAAGAACATACCAATTCCTGGTAAAATGACATTTTTCCAAGTCCATTCATCTTCAATGTATTCATACTTTAAGACAAAAAAGTTTACGACAAAAGGAAATACAAACCACCAAGTTAACATCCATAGAAATAAAAACCACCCTATTAATCCAAACAATAATCTTCCGATAATAGCACTTAAAAAACCTGTTATAGCACGTATCCAATATAGCTTGGTTTCTTTTTCTAATCGAAGATCTAACTCTTTTGTTGACTTCTTTTCTACTTTAATTGATTTTTTTTGAAGTTCTTTCTTTTTCTCCTTAAGTAACTTTTGCCTTCTTTTTTTAATATCAACTCTCTTGCGTTTTCCCATAATTATTAATATAAATATTATTTACTATAAAAATAATTATATAACTTGATAGACTAAAAAATAGATAAAATCTTATGAAGATTGCAAAAGAGTTCTCTAATTTCGATGTATTCGCCATCACCAAAGAATTGGATACGATTCTAAGAAATGGTTCAATTTCTAATATTTATGAAGTTCAAGACTTAATTATAATGAAAATAAACACTAACTCGGGAAAAAAGAATTTGATAATTAAAAAAGATTCACGGATTAATATAACAGAATTTGACTATCCGATCCCTGCATATCCTAATCAATATATTAGATCTTTAAGAAAATTTCTGAAAAATAGACGGATATTAAGTGTCTCCCAATACAAATTTGATAGAATAATATTATTTGAATTAATTGGTAGAGAAGAAGGATCTTGGACTTTTTTGATTGAGTTGTTTAACAAGGGGAATTTCTTACTTTTAGACCAAAATAACATTGTATTAATCGCTAAGAAATATCGAAAATTTAAAGATAGAACGATTCTTGCAAAGAAAGAATATGACTTTCCTGTCTCTCAAGAAAATGATTTCTTTTCAATAAACAAGACAGAATTCAAAACTCTTTTTAAAAATTCTGAAAATGAGATCGTAAGAGATATTTCAAGAAAATTGAAGCTTTCTGGTTTATATAGTGAAGAAATTTGCTATAGGGCAAAGATTGAAAAAAAAACGTCTGGAAATAACCTGAATGATGCAAACTTTAATAACTTATATGACTCATTTAAGGATTTAAGGAATCAACTTTTATTTGGGTCAATCGATGCTCACATTGTCAAGGACCAGCAAGGTAATGAAGTAACTGTTTTACCTTTCGAAATTGAGATATATAAGAATTTTGAAAAGATAAAATATCCTAGTTTTAATGCTGCTGTTGATGATTTCTATTCAAAAATAGATTATAATTCGATTAAAATTCCAAAAGATCAAACAATTATAAAACAAATTAAAAGCCAAGAGAAAATTTTGGAAAATCAGCAAGAATATCTTGAAGAGCTTAAAATGAAAAAGAAAAGATATTATGTAATAGGAGATCTTCTATATGCCAATTTCAATAAACTCGAAAAGCTTTTATTAGTTATATCAGATGCGAGAAAAAAGGGGTACTCTTGGGATGATATCAATGAAAAATTACAGCATGCAAAAATTGAAGGTTTAGAAGGAGCAGAGTATTATGTAAAGATTTTACCTGCAATGAACCAGATTTTGCTTAATATCAATGGAAATGATGTATATTTAGATTTAAGAAAAAGTTTAGGAGAAAATGCAAATTCGGTGTATTCAAAAGGTAAAAAATCTGAAAAAAAAATAAAAGGTACACTTAATGCAATTATTGAAACAAAAGATAAAATTAAGAGATTATACCTTAAAAAGGATGCTATTGAACCTAGTATTGATTTTTTAATCAGGAAACCGAAGAAAAAGTGGTATGAAAAATTCCGGTGGTTTAATTCTTCTAATGGGTTTTTGATTATTGGTGGTAGAGATGCTACTTCAAATGAAATAATTTTCAAAAAACATATAGACAAATTTGATTTAGTATTTCATACTAACTTTCCCGGTTCTTCTTTAGTAGTGATCAAGAATCCAGATAATAAACAAATTAATACTGAAACTATTAATGAAACAGCAGAATTTGTTGCTTGTTATTCTCGAGCTTGGAAGGAAAATTGGGGTGTTGTAGATATATTTTATGTTGAACCAACTCAAATAACCAAAACACCTCCATCAGGAGAATACCTACAAAAAGGATCTTTTATTATTTCGGGAAAGAAGAACTTTATAAAGAATATAAAAACTGAGCTAACTATTGGTTTAGTTTTTATTGAATCAAATGAAGGAACTAACGCTGGAAAACAAATATTAATCCCCAAAATTATTGGTGGTCCTGAATCAGCTATTAAAAAACAGACGAGATATACAATAAATATAGTACCATCTAAATCGAGTAATTTAACAGCGGGAAAAGTAGCTAAAGAAATTAAAGCTTATTTTCTTAAAAGTGTTGATAAAGAATTAAAAAAATGGATCGAAATTTTATCTATTGATGACATAATCTTATTTCTTCCTAGTGGTTCATCTATGATCAAATTGTCAGATTAAATCGGATTTTTCAATTTTTTAATTTCCTGAATATTTTTGTAATTATCAAATAATAATCCATCAACGTCTAGGGCAATTAATGATTTTATCTTTTGCAATGGATTTTTATAGTTAAGAAAATCCCAGGACAATGACATAATCTCATTCTTATGACAGAGTTCGATAAATTCATTTGAAATTAAGCTAGAATGTAGACTGATTAGGTCAATATTTAATTTGGTTTTTTTGTAATTGCTTAGGTTCATAAATTCGGTTAAGGATAACCCCTGTCCTTTGGTGATATTATAACAAATTTTGCTCTTTGGAAGGATCTTTTTAAATTTCAGGATTTCAGTTAAAATTCTTCCACTAATAATACATTGTTCGACTAAATCATAATTCTTTATCAGTTTAACGAGCCTGTTGATCATTTTCGTTTCTTTTAGCTCGATCATGAATCTAGTTCTTCCTTTTAAGACATCAAAGACTTTTGTCAGTAGAGGGATTTCAGATTGCTGCAATTTTGTTTTGAAATCCTTGATTTCTTTAAATGTAAAATTTTGCAATAATCCTGAACCATTTGTTGTTCTATCTAAAGTTGAGTCATGTAATAATACTAAGTTACCATCTTTTGTTTTTCTTACATCAAATTCAACATAATTCGCTCCACATTCTATTGCTTTAATGAAAGCTGAGATTGTATTTTCATCAAAATTAATTCTAGTACCTCTATGTCCAATAAATAGGAATTCAGAAATCATGGTTTCTATATTGTTATAGTTCTTGGACTAAATAAAAATAAATTATGATTACTATTAGTCCAATAAAAGTAAGTGTGAATACCAAAAGATTTAAAAGAGTTTGTCCTAAAGAAAGAATGAATAAAAGTATTAATTCCTTCCAACTAAGTGGATTACCAGTTAATTCTTTAAAATTTCCTAAACTTACCATCATGAATAGGAAAAACAAGAGGATAGTGGTTATTTTTATTACTATCTCTAATATATTGAATAAAAGATTCCCATTCACAAAAATGGAAATTATTCCAATGTTAAAAAGCAAGGATGTAATATAAAAAATTATTCCAAAAATGCATGAAATGATTACAGTTCGATAAGCAAATTTATCATCAGATCTTCTTTTAATCTTTAATTTTTGCTCTTTAATTTGATCTTTCGGGACTTTTGACATTTTAACTTCTTAATCTTTCTATTTTTTCCTTTAACTTGACAATTTTATAAATGTAGAGCCCAAATAATACGCCAATACTGCTATATATTATTATTGAGAAAACAAAAAGAACCAAGTCTGTTATTATTATTTTTTTTTCACTTGGTGAATTGATTTTAATAAGGACAATTACACTCTTTTTAATACCCTGGGGATAAGAAGGATTAACACCATAGGTTATGTTAAATGCATAGTTGTTATCATATTCTAATATTGAATCTTCAATATCTCCAGTAGTATTGGTTTGTTCAATGGGAATTGAAAATTCGTAAATAGAAACATCTCCTTCTAGTTTAGCAGCACCATCACCGTTATAATTAGTATCATTTAAAAACTTGCTGTTATTAATGTAAAAATCAAGATAGCTAAATTCATTAGAGGTGATATTTGTAAACTGGATAAATTTAGCATCAACAAAATCCTCTAAATTCTCTGAAGAATTAGCGGAAATTAATAATCCAAAAAATTCTGTAGTATTATGATAACCTGATTGTAAATCAAGTTGAACTGATATGAAAAGTTCTCGCTTGGTTTGCATAACCCATAGAGCTATTGGTAAATCTGCTAACCATACTTCAGGATTCTTAAAAGCATCCTCCCATTCGTTTGTTGAATCATCAATAATTCCATCTATAATAGGAGCATCTCCAAATTCAGGTTCAATCTCCTCTGCAGCCCCATAACTTACGATAAAAAGAGATGAAGTTATGGAAATATTTACTAATAAAATCCAAATAATTATGCAAAAACTATGTTTCCTCAAAATATTTAAGGCCGTTTATCTATAAATTTTTATATTTTTAGTTTAGTAGAATATTAAAATTGATAATTAAAATTGAATTTAATATTTTTCCTTACACTTTTCAATAATCAATCAATATTGACAAAAATAAAAATTCCCAAAAAAAATATAAGATAATTATTCAATTTTCAGATATTCTATGATGAAAACTTCGGAATAAATACAATACAATTGAATTTATTAATATAAGCATTGATATAATTTAAAAGATTTCTGATTTCTCTCTTAGCATCAGATAAATTTCTATCATTATACTCAACAAATGGTTTTGGACCTATAGCTACAAGAACCCCTGATAAATCCTTTTCCCTTTTTATAAAAAACCAAAATGGCTTTTTTTTTTCATTGTCTTTAACTGTTATCAACATCCAAGGATTTAATGACCATTCAGTCTTGTCTGGGTTCAATACTTTCT
>JBHLNR010000276.1:0-3871 GCA_048941385.1 Promethearchaeota archaeon | reverse complement strand
GGATGACGTCAGAAGAGGTTGTGCGTAAATCTTTAGATGCTGTAAAAACTGGAAATGTGATATTCATACCAGGAGACGTGAATAAAGATTATACCAAGAAAATACGAGAAGCGACAATTGAACAATATTTAAATGGAAAAAGATTATAAAATTATGCCACTTTCTTCTATTGTAATAAAGTAAATTAAAAATCTGAGTATGTTATTGATACTAATAGGTATAACTTATAACTTAGCATAATTTCACGAATTTCAGAAATTGGACTCAAATAATTTTATTTATAATTCCGGCTAAATTTATTATAAAAGAAATACTAGGTGTAAATATGAAATTTTGCCCTTATTGTGGTTCGTCAGTAAAAGAATCTGATAAGTTTTGTATTATATGTGGTAAGCCACTTCTCACGGATATCCCCAAACGAGATAAGGATTCAAAAGTAAAAGAAACACAAAAAGTAGAAAAAGAGATATTTGAGGAGATACCACAAGAAGATATCTCAAAGGAAAAAGATATTAATAAAGAAATAATACTTCCAGAAGAAATTAAACAAGATAAAAAGATATCAAAGAGACCAAAAGAACTAAGAGATGCAAAACCTCTTCCTGAAGACGTCAAAGAGCAAATGGTCTTTTATATTGAATATAATGATATTCAGTTAAACAAGAAAGTTTTAATGGATAAACTCAACGAAATCTCGAAACTAACTAAGGATTCAAGATATGAATATGAATTAGATTTCAAAAAAGAAGTCAATATAAAACTTGAAGCAGTTAAAACTCTCATAGAAGAAATGAAACAAAAAGAAACAGTTATTAAACAAAACTTAGAAGAACCCTTTATAGTTCAAAGAATAAATTCAGATATCGAAACTAAAGTTTTTCAGCTTGAGAATTTAACTCGTGAACATAAATTACATAAAGTTGATCGGGAAACCTTTGAAAAACTTAGAGAAAAATACAAAACAGAAAAATCAGAACTGGAAACAGAAAGAGAAGATTTACTAGCAGGAATGAAATTATGGATTCAGGATTTAAAGTTAGAAAAAGCAGAGATCTCAGGTGAACGCAAACTTAATAAAGGACAGTTCCATTCTAAAGAAATTTCAGAGGAGGATTATATTAAGCGAGACAAGGATTTGGATTTGAGATTAACAAAAATTGATACAAAGATCAAAACTTTAGAAAAACTGACTAAATAAGGAGTTACTAAAACTATTTTTATGAAGAAATATTTAAAAATTCGTTAAACATGAGAAACAAGATAATTGGTATTATAATACTTTTAATAGCACTTTCTTTATTGACAATAGGGATAGCTCAAGGACAACATAATTTAATAGATGTTCTTTATGACAAAATGGCAGCAATCCCTTAAATCTCCCATTTTCCTTTTTTAAGGGAAGCAGAATTATCTAGAAAACCCTTCTTCTGAAAGTTTTTTTCTTGGGATTTCCGAAATTTATTAGACTGACTATAATGTGTTTTACATAAGTAAATTCTACGATTAGAACTGTCTTTAAGATTCAAACCTGCTTTTTCAATATATTTCTTCCAAGCATTCTCTGAGAGAGAACGAATTGCATTCTCAGTACAGGTTTTTACTGAACATCTTCTTGTTTTAGAAGTTCCTCCCACTTCTCTTTTATCTCTTAGCTCCTTAGGAAGTTTCACTGTTAAACACTTGGTAAAAACTTTATTAGGAATAAATATTATGTTGTGTAAATAAATAATATCTTAAAATTTTTGCTAAAACAGATGGATAAGGTAGACTTAATTTTCAACGAAAATTTAATAAAGACCAAAATTTTTCCTTGTGATTCTGCTTCGAGGACTTCTCTTAGTGATAATTTTTTTACAAAAGCAGCTGTGCTTTTTTCAATAGTCCCCCGCGTAAACAAACCATATGAACTTATTTTAATTCACCGCTCAAATGAGGGTACCAGACATAGGGGAGAGATGTCTTTTCCCGGAGGGAAATTTGAACCAGAATTTGACAAATCTTTAAAAGACACAGCTTTAAGAGAAACTGAGGAAGAAATTGGTGTACCTCGGAACAATATTAAAATTATAGGCTGTTTAGATGATTTTCCTACTATTTCGAAATTTATTGTCACTCCTTTTCTTGGACTTATAAATAAAAATCAAAAGCTCAAAAGAGATGAAAAAGAAGTTCAAAAAATTTTGAAAGTCCCGATTGATTTTTTTATAAATAAAATTAACTTTGCAGAGCAGGATTTTAGTGTAGCTGATGAAACATTCCCTGTTTTTTATTATAACTATTTTAATGAAGAAAATGGGCAATTCTATACTATTTGGGGAGCTACTGCCTTTTTAATCACACATTTCCTTGAGCGTGTCTACAATATTCAAATTGGAAGCAATAAAGCAAGACGACCTTCTTTGGAAGATATAATCAGAAGACATCAGTATTTGAAATAAGAGGTTCTCGGTTCTTATATTTAAAATTCATGGTCGTGGTTTATTCTTACCAATTTACTATCATATTCGGAACAATTTCTACATTCAGGAATTTTACATAAAAACGTAATTTTCGGAAGTGAACAAGTTGGATAAAATGGGCACTCAAATAAAGTAAGAATCCTTGAAAGTTCTGTATCACTACTCATAATTCAATTCCTTTTTGTTTATGGTTTTATAGTAAGTTACAATCGTTTATATATAAAGAGAAAAACAGTTCAAAATTAGTAAATCGTTATTCAAATTAGTTTAACTTTGAGGAAAATGAAAGATAAGACATTATAATGTTAGCATAATATATTTTTCTGGAAAAAGTTAAGAGTAAAGTTCAATTAAAATTATAAATTTAATAGATAAATTAATAGCAAAATAATGAAGGAATGCAATATGAAGTATAGAAAAATGGGGTCACTTGATTGGGAAGTTTCTGCTCTGGGCTTTGGAGCAATGAGACTTCCAGTGAATCAAATGATGCAAGTAAATGAAGAAGAATCAATAAAGATGATACGTTATGCAATTGATAACGGAGTCAATTATGTTGATACCGCATATACTTATCATCTTGGTAATAGTGAAGTAATCGTGGGAAAAGCTCTTAAAGATGGATATCGTGAGAAGGTTCATCTTACTACAAAATCACCTATATGGTTAATACAAAAAAGAGAAGACTTTGATAAATATCTTAATGAACAGATAAATAGATTACAAACTAACCCTGATATATATTTATTCCACGGTTTAACTACGGGACGTCTAGAAAAAATTAAAAAATTAAATCTGACTGAAAAAATGGAAGAAGCAAGGGAGAAAGGATTAATTAAATATATAGGCTTTTCATTTCATGATAGTTTTGAGGCTTTTAAAGAAATAATTGATTACTACAAGTGGGATTGCTGTCAAATACAATTCAACTATCTTGATATAGAATACCAAGCAGGTATTAAAGGAGTAGAATATGCGGGAAGTAAAAATATAGCATTAATAATTATGGAACCTATTCGAGGGGGAAAATTAGCTATTACAACAGATAAATTAGATTCGAAACCAGAAATAAAAGATGTTTTGGATAAATCAAATACGAATAGATCTATGGCTGATTTGGCACTACAATTTGTATGGAACCATCCTGAAGTCTCTGTTGTATTAAGTGGAATGAGTAATATGCAACAAGTTAAAGAAAATGTCGAATCCGCAAATAATTCAGCAATTAATAGTCTATCAGAAGAAGAATTGCAACTAACTTCTGAATTAAGAAAAATGTATGAAAAATATGAGCTTGTTCCCTGTACTAGTTGTAGATACTGTGAACCTTGTCCGAATGGCGTTGCTATTTCATGGATTTTTAGATTATTAAATGAATTAGCATACTGGGGTCAAGAAAGGAAAGCTAGAGT
>JBHLNR010000275.1:0-3896 GCA_048941385.1 Promethearchaeota archaeon | reverse complement strand
TCACTTTCATGAGCTAATGCTTTTGCTAGCAAAGTTTTTCCTGTTCCAGGAGGACCAAATAAGAGGATCCCATTTGGGGGTTTTGAATTCAAATGTCTATATAATTCAGGAAATTTTAATGGCCATTCAATCACTTCTCTCAGCTGGAGTTTTGCATCCTCTAAACCACCGATATCATCCCATGTTTCAGAAGGTTGACTTATAAGAACCTCTCGTAATGCTGAAGGTTCAATACTATTTAAAGCAGATTCAAAATTTCTCATATTAATTTGTAGATCAATTAAAATTTCTGGTGGAATTGGTTTGTCTAAATCAATCTTTGGTAAAATTGCCCGTATTGCTAGCATTGCAGCTTCTTTTGCCAATGCCTCAACATCAGCCCCAACAAATCCATGCGTTTTTTCTGCTATAAGTCGAAGATCAACATCACCATCTAATGGCATCCCACGAGTATGGATTAATAAAATTTCATATCGACCATCTGTATCTGGAACCCCGATTTCAATTTCTCTATCAAATCTCCCAGGACGTCGAAGTGCGGGATCAATATCATTCACTCGATTAGTTGCACCGATAACAATAATTTCACCCCTTCCTTCTAAGCCATCTAGCAGGGAAAGGAGTTGAGCTACAACCCTTCTCTCAACCTCACCAGTAACTTCTCCCCTTTTAGGAGCAATTGAATCAAGTTCATCAATAAAAATTATTGAAGGTGCCATTTCTTTTGCTTCTTCAAATAATTTTCTTAAATTTTCTTCACTTTGACCATAAAATTTACTCATTATTTCAGGTCCACTTATTGTTATAAAATGTGCCTCAGTTTCATAAGCAACTGCTCTTGCAAGTAAAGTCTTTCCTGTTCCTGGCGGGCCATGAAGTAACACACCTTTAGGTGGATCAATACCTATTCGCTTAAACAATTCAGGATGTCTAATAGGTAATTCAATCATTTCTCGTATTTTTTGAATTTCTTCTTCCAAACCACCAATATCTTCATACGTAACTCTTCTCCGTTCTAATTCCTCTAATTCTTTGGAGGTTTTTTCAGAGATAGTAATTTTAGTGTCTAGGTGAATTCTAACAGCAGCAGCTTTAGGAGCATAATCGACAACAATAAAATCAATTCTTCTACCCATTGCATTAAAACTTAAAATATCATGTTTAGTAATAACCCTATTTTCTAACATTCTAACTAGTTGATCGGATCTTCTAATAATCACTGATTCTTCGACACCAGCAAAAGTTATCCTATCTGCTAGACTTGCATCGATTTTCCGTATCTCTACCATGTCATCTAAGGATGCACTTAGATTCCTTCTTAAAGAAGAATCAATGCGAATGGAACCTGAACCTCGGTCTTCTTCTTTCCCGGGAAATAAGAGAGCCGCAGTTTTATTTCCCTCACTAGGATGGGCGATTTCAATTACATCTCCATTCTTAAGATTCATTTCTTGAATTACGGCAGGATCAATTCTTATTCTGCCCCTTCCTGCATCTCCCTTGTATGCATCCCTTATTCTTACTTTTTTTACATCCCTTCCATGTTCCCGAGTTATTTTACTCATTTTTCTATCATCATATGATTTTTAATTCTAATTATAAAAAAAATTATAAAACATTATTTATTTGGATTGCTGACTTTTATCATTGCAATTCCGTTATTTACTTCCATTTCATATTCTAATTCTGAAGATCTAAAGGGTAAAAGTATAGTTTTGATATACTTATGCTTTTCATTCTCAGCTGTAAATATTATTCTTTTTCCTCTCTCTTCAAATTTAATATGGACATCCTTTTCATCCATACCAGGTATCTCAATCAGGATTTCAGAAAATCCTTCATTATCGTATATCTCTGTGTATGGTTCTATATTATTTCTATCACCTTCTTCATTTTTCTTAAAAGAAGTATCTAATGAAAGTGTATTAGCATCAATTTCTTGACTAAATTGTGATTTATACATATCATTTAGTCTTGGGATTTTTGAAATATCTACATTTTTTAAATATTCATGTATGTTTTTAGGATCGACATTACTCTCAACTTTAACCTCAGGATTATCTATTCCTGGTTCATAATGATATGAGATCTTAAATCCCTTTACATTCTTATTGTTAGGGTTTTTATTTAAATTTATATCTGATTCTGGAACAAATATAAAATCTATATCAAATATATCAGAATCCAATTTGAAGTATTTCTTTATTCGGTCTATAAAATCTTCAAAATCATCTCTCATCATTTCCCACCTGTATTATCGTTTATGTCAATTTATCGTTTACAAATCTCATATTTACATTAACATTTGATCTATAAAAAGTTATCGATTTTATAAAATAAAGAAAAGAGCTTACCAAAGGCTAATTTGAAGTCATATTATAATATTCATTTAGTAATTTAGTTAATTCAGTTTCATCTAAATCAAATAACTGAAAAATAAATAAATTTATTATTCTCTGAATAGTTTTTTTATCATTATTTTTTAATGCTCTAATGATCTCTTTCCTAAATTGAGAGATATCCTGTGAATTAAAATTTATAACTGTATCAAAATTCTGATGAATCTTTTTGTCAAGATTAGAATCTAAACCACTAATTAAGAATGAGGTAAGATTTTCTATGAGGTTAATAATGATACTCTTTTCTTCAGTCTTAAAAGTATCTATGTTTGGTATTGGCAACCCATACTCAAGTCTCGTTTTACTCCTTTTAATCGTAATGTTTTTAGCCTTGTATAAAAAAGTTACTAAACTAGAATTTAAATAAGCAAGAAGAAATAAAAAATTGATACTATTCTCATTAAATCTTGGCCAGAGGAAATATGTATCTGAGGTAGCATAATAGGGAGTATCCGTATAGCCGAAAATGTTATGCTTTGATATATATTTAAAGAATATTTTCCGACCATTATCATAGGAGGGTTCGAGATCAATTAATAATCCTTTAGGATTTTTTTCGAATTGTCGAATAAAAGAACCCCTCCTTGGAAAATAAAAATCATCTGGATTTTCTTTAGCATTAATCAAGATTTCTCGTAATTTAATTTCAAATTGTTTAATATATTTTGTAAGAGACGGATATTTCCTTTCGAAAAATAAATTACGCTCAGTTGTCGAGTCGCTTCTAAATTCGTTCTTGTTAAAATAAAGTATGAATCCTAAATACTCCTCATGAATATATCCGTAGGGAACAATTGATTTACTTTTATATACCTTTTTAAGCCGATCCTTTTCAGCTTCATTAAGCATGATATATTTTTCATTAATTTTGATAAAAAAGTCATTTTTTTCAATTTTAAGTTCTTTACCTTCTTTTAAAATGAAGATATCATCATTTATAAGAATTAAACCATTCCGTATAATAAAAAAATCATTTAATCTTAAGATATTACCGTTAATAGTGCAATAATTTTCGATTGTATCTATTACTAGTTTAACTTTTTCAGGATATAATAAATTCCAACTCCCGTCATGACTTAAATCATTATTAGTAAGAGCAGATCTATATGTTCGTAGGTAGGATGAATTTTTATTATTTATTAAATCTTTAAATATTAATTCATTTAGTGAATCTGGCTTATTTTTAGCATTGCTACTGCCGAAAATTTGGATTATTTGAATATCTTTGTTCAATCTTTCAACTTTTTCCTGACTATTTTTTTTCTGTAGTACGAAAATACAATTATGTTGTCCTCTAGCATCTTCGAATATTTTTAAGTTGGATAAATCTATATATTGAACCAGAAAACATTCATTTAGTATATGAGGTTTCAAAAATCTTATACCTGTTTTTTGAGATTTTGTAATCCAGTAGTTTGTAGTTATAAATGAAAGAAATCCTCCAGGATTTAACTTCTCTATTCCTAGATGAATAAAAAAGTAGAATAAATCCATATT
>JBHLNR010000274.1:0-3912 GCA_048941385.1 Promethearchaeota archaeon | reverse complement strand
ATGATATTTAAATTTAGTCATACCTAAATCACAATGATGAATCCTTTATTTCTTTTGAATTCAATAAGATAGTAAAAGAATTTAATAATTTTCAAATGAAATTTAACTTCATATTAACCAGAAATTAATTTACAGCTCTTGTTATAAACACTTAATATTGTTGACAATTTGTTTAAGTTCTTTTTTTTTTTAAATCACAACCCTTAATTTAGTATTATACATTTTAAGATAACTATGAAAATAGATAATTTTAAGGAGACTCTTGGCGAAAGATTTAGTCGGGATGCAGAATTTTTGAATTTACTTGTTGACAAGTTGAACTTACCAGAAGATTCAAATGTTTTGGATGTTGGTACTGGAAGGGGGATAATGGCAATTGTTTTAGCTCTTCATGGCTATAAAGTTATTACAGGTGAACCTGAGGGAACTTTCTGGGCTGATTGGAGATCTTCTGCAAAAAAAGTCGGTGTTGAGGAGTTAATTGAATTTAAATCTTTAAATGCTGAAGATCTGATTTTTGAGGATAATGTATTTGATGTCATTTTTCTATATGCAACTTTTCATCATATAGGCAATAAAAAACGGGCTTTCAGTGAACTTATCCGCGTTTTAAAACTTAAAGGCTTGTTAGCAATTATAGAGTTAACAGATGAAGGTGTAGAAGTAGTTAGAGAAACTTTTAAACATCATCCTGATGCTGAAGATCCAAGAGATTATATAAAGGATCCAAACCTTCAAGTAGAAGTAATCGAAAGCAAATACTTAAATGCTTATTTATATAGAAGAAAATAAGAATAGCCAAGAAAGAGTGTGTGAAATAATGCAGACTGATATTCCCTATAATTATTCGTTAAAAAATCCAATTAAAGAATATGCAGAAGTCCGTAAGAGTAATATCCATGGGTTTGGATTATTTGCTAAAAAATTTATTCCAGTAGGGACGGTATGGTGGCATGCACGTCTACAAGATGTATTAATTATTACAAAAGATCAGTTTTTAAAACTTGATAAATCACCCAGAACAAGATTATTAACTGGTTATATCGAATGTTTACTGACGTACGCTTATTATGATGAGGTAATTGATTCCCTTATCTTTTGTTTGGATGACTCGAAGTTTGTAAATCACTCAGATACTCCAAATACTGGTACAGTAGAAGAACATTCTCTTAATGCTATTACCAAAAAAGATATTCACCCAGGGGAGGAAATTACTGAAGATTATTCAAGATATATATTAGTGGATTGGTTAGAAAAATATAAAAAATTTTTTGATCCTTCAATGTGGTAAAGTTAGATTAAGAAATTTAAAATATCTACGGATTATTCTTCAATTAGGGTAATCTTCTAATGCAAGTTAAAAATGTAGATTTTCTCCTGACGTTTAAATGTCCTGCAAGATGCCAGCATTGTAGTTATAAAGCTGGGCCTGAACGATCTGAATACATTAAACCGAAGGAAATTAAAATATATTTAGAAGAGTTGACAAAAATGGGACTATTACATTCTGTTTGGGTTCATGGGGGTGAACCATTCATATATTTTAAATATTTATTGAAGGTTATTCATATAGCAAAAATGCTGAATATCCCTCATATAGGAGTTATAACTAATAGTTTTTGGGCAAAGAATGAAAAAATTGCCTTGGAAAAATTAAATCAACTAAAAAATGAAGGATTAACAGAATTAACGTTTAGTTTCGATGCTTTTCATCAAGAGTTTATTCCAGTAGAATATGTACAAAACGCAATTAAATCAGCTGTAGAAGTTGGGTTTGAATCCTTATCTGTAGATACGTACTTTGTAGAAGATATTAACGTAGATAATTCTTTTAATAAGTTAACAAGAAATTATTTAGAAATATTAGGGGAATTAGAAGATGTTGATTACCATCGATATATTATGAATGTTGAGGGTCGTGGTACCAAATTAGCAGAATACATGAAATTAAATGAAAACATTCCATCAGGAATGTGCCCTATTCCCTTTTGGATTGAAGGAGATTTACAGAATCCCGAAACTATTGAAATTGATGGTGATGGTAATGTAACACTTTGCCCAGGGATATGTATAGGTAATACTCAAATTCTATCTTTAACTGAAATAATTAAAAAATATGACTATAAAAAACATCCGATATTATCTTATATTTTAGAAAAGGGACCAATAGGATTATTAGACTTAGCGAAAACTCATGGATATAAACAAGATAAGAAGTTTGCAAGTGAATGTCATTTATGTTATGAGTTGAGAAAATACCTGCAACCATTTTTTCCTTACTATTTAGCACCAGGACATATTTATATCTAAAAGTTCATTGACACTGTTAGAGAGGTTATTTAAAAAGAAGTGATCAATATCAATAATCCTACAATGAGAAAGATTGTAGTAGAAATTAATTTTAAATAAAATTTTGGTACCTTCCGCGCAATTAAAGCCCCTAAAAAAATTCCCATCCAAGCTACCGAAATTAAAGCTAAAAATGAACCAATCCAAACTTCAAATGGTGCATTATAGAACGAGGCTAAAGATATGGTTAGGAGCTGGGTTTTATCTCCTAATTCCATTATAAATATGTAGATGAATCCTGCTAAATATGGATTAGTTTTCAATTTGGAGAACTTTGAGACTGTTTGAACTGGCTGTTTTGACAGTTCCCGATTATCTCCTTGATTAAATGTACCACATTGTTTTTTTCTTCTTTCTTGATATGCTTTTCTGAGGTTAAAAGCTTCAATAATTCCTATTATAATGAAAATTAATCCAGAAATTATTGATATGATGAAAATAGGGATGAAATTTGTGATTACTGTACCAAAAAAGACCCCTATAGAGACTAAGATTACAAATCCAAATGTCACACCAATTCCAACTTTGTAAAATTTAGAATGTTCTAAAGCAAGATTAAAAACAATGAGTTGAGTTTTATCCCCTAGTTCACCGATAAATAATATCCCGTATACAATTAAAATAGTAGCAAAATCCATATATTTGGAAATAAGGCATAGTTAATAGGTATTTCCATTCAAATCCTGGTATCTCAATATTTTTAAATTAGAAAAGAATTAACTCGATTTCAAGCTGTTTTCGTTTCCTTTTTTATCTTTCTAAATCCTTTGATAAGTTTCATAACTGAGAAACCCCTAAATGTTTTTCCATTATCTTTACAACTAGGCAAGGCATAAGGAATCACGTTCTTACAACTTTCTTCAATATCTGTCATTACGTATTTTTTAATTAGGGCAAATTCGCGCTCATAGGTTTCTCGATCTTTCCAAGCTTCGATAAGTTGGGCGGATGTTGTTAAATTCGTATTTATCATTCCTGGGAAGAAGACATTAATCTTGATATCAGCATCTTTTCTACTCAATTCTTCCGCTAAACACCTAGAAAATGAAAGAACACCACCTTTTGAAGCAGAATAAATAGTCATATGCTCTATTGGCCTATCAGCACCTCCACCACCGAGAGTAATAATTCGTCCATATCCTTGTTTTAACATATAAGGAAGAACAGCAGAGACAGAATTAATAACTCCAATAAGGTTAGTTCCAATTACAGATTTAGCATCAGTATTCGCTTTTTCTAAGGGTATGTATTCAAAAGGACCATACTCCAGATTTATTCCTGCATTTGCCACTAATATCCGAATTGAGCCAAAGGCTTCAATAGTCTTATCCACAATTGACTTAATGGCTGTGGGATCTGTAACATCACATATCATACCTATAATTGAATTACCAAATCTTTCTTTGAATTCGACTAAAGTGTTTTTAACATGTTCCTCTTCACGAGAACATATAGCAACTTTACATCCTTCACTGAGGAAAAGTTCTG
Organism: Promethearchaeota archaeon; assembly: GCA_048941385.1. Classification (GTDB taxonomy): domain Archaea; phylum Asgardarchaeota; class Lokiarchaeia; order Sigyniarchaeales; family SOKP01; genus Loki-b32. The sequence continues at coordinate 75 of JBHLNR010000274.1, read as the reverse complement.
CTATTTTTTTCCCAATTCCACTTGTTGATCCTGTTATAATTGCTGTTTCATTTTTCATACTCAATTCTTTATCAC
>JBHLNR010000068.1:0-16423 GCA_048941385.1 Promethearchaeota archaeon | reverse complement strand
AGTCCATATAAATGAGAAATAGGACGTTGTGTTCGGTCTAATATCAAGCCAGCATAACTACCATCAGAATTTTTACGTGTAAAGTTAAAAAGGGTCATAATGATATTTGGAGCATCAACTGCAATGATTTTCCCTGCTAATTCTTGTAACTCTATTGGTCTCCTAAAAAATAGATCTTGAAGTTTAACTCCCATATTCCTTAAAATATCTTACATATTAATAAAGAAAAAAAAGAGTTTGTTCATTTTTACCATCCTTTAATAAGATGGTATAACCAGAAAAGGTTTGATAATAACTTTATCTCTATTTTTCACCTTCTTACTACAATTTTAGGTGATAAAATGATTAGATGAGTATATATAAAAAAAAAAATAGATATCTTAGATCTAAAAATAGAACTTTTAATTTTCATCATTTAGATCTTTCATTAATGAATTAAATAGCTTTTTAGCTTTTTCAGGCTCATTTAGTTCATCAATATTTTCGATAAAGCTATTCATTTCTGTAAACGCTAAAATATCTTTATCTGGTATAACTCCAATATTATTTTTATCAAATTCCAATAGGCAATCAGGACATTCGATGGAGTTTTCATATTCAATGATCTTTTTTGTCTTACATCGTGGGCAGTAATACTTTTTAACCATGTCTCGTCCAAACCCATTAAAAAAGTATATGCTAACTAATGATAAGTGCATTATGCATATAAAACAATTGGTTATTATGTTGTTTACTACACCCATACTATTATCATAAGGCAATCCTTTTTAAAAAAAAATTTAGGCACCTTTATTTTTTCTTTAAATACCATGAAATAGTTTACATTTAATCTGCATTCAATTAATCTAATAGGTTAATATGAAAAAAATAAAGGAGATCGGAACTTGTCCAAACTGTGATTGTACGCTTTCAATGTTCAAAACTAATAATTATAAACGATTTGTAAAGTGTGAGATATGTGGGATGTCATATTCTCTACCAAAAAGTGGATCTATTTCAAATTCAGCAATGCTCTGTCCCAGAAGTGATATCCCTATTTTGATCGTGGAAAAACCCCATCAAAAAGCTTATTTTTGGACAGATCAACCCTGTTTTAATTGTGTTGCTTTTGATAAATGTGAGATAATTACCGAATTAGCTAATGAATTTAAGGAGTTAGAAGTGTATGGATATTAAAACCATAAAAAAAGTACTTATTATACTCATTTTATGCTGTAGTTTAAGTTTAATTGGTCTTTTTCATTCCAAAAGTGATATAGGAAATATCAATCAAATATCATTAAGTGATCAGGAATTACCAGACAAGATTTATGCTTTTGTAGCACCCAATGATGTTATTGTATTTGATAATTTACCTCTCCAACAATATTATAAGTATTATATTTGGGTTGAGATTGTAACTCCTCATAACTGTTCACTCACTATTACATTATGGGATCCTGAGAATAAACGATTCGATATCTTTGAAAATGATCTTTTTTATGATCCAGAATCCGGAAGATATTACGAAATTCCTTTTGGTACAGCATTAGGTGGTAATTATACTATTAAATTCACAGTAACCACTTCAGAGAATTTGAACTTATATATTAGAATGGAACAAGGACCAACGTGCCTTTTTGACGTTATTCCATGGGAAGAGGTTGAAGATATGTTATTCTATAGAGTAACCCGTTTCTGGAATGGAATGACAATATCTCATAATATTACGTTCAAATCTGATTATATGTATAAATTCTATATCGGTAGAGTCTCTGCTATCTCATTTAGCGAGGATAATGAAATAAGAAAAGACTATTTTTTGAGCGATCCTGAAGATCTGGTATATGGGATCTATTCCAATGAAACTCTTGCGATAATTAATGAGGTGGATATATTTATGTTCGGAACCGCAGTTGCTGGTTCATATACTATAGAAATAACCATATATAGTGAAGTTGAATATTCAAACATCTGCTATGCGGTGATAGAGCATCACAAAATTAGTCATGTAGTTGATCCTAATCAAACAGATCCCGATCCTTCTATAAATTCTACTCAACCAACAAATATTTTCTCTTTTCCCAAGGAATGGACTGCGGGAATTCTTATTGTAGGGGGAGTTGTAATCGCAGGAGTAATTATTGTTATAGTAAAAAAACGGGAGAAAAATATTGCGCATTTCAAAGAAAGGATAGACCATAGAAGATAAAGATCCTGCTTATTAGGAAAATTGAATTATGTATTTAAGTAGCACTCAAATGATTTATGGAATAAGATAATACACTTCCTCATTTTGAACCGTTGATTCTATTTTTCCATCAACAGCCAAGCTAGATAATACTTCTTTGATGTGATCTTTAAAATAATCTTTTTCTGCATATTTTAATCCCATAACTCCCATTCTATTCTTTAAAGCACTAACAGAAAAAGCATTTCCCTTATTTTGTTTTAAGTAATTAAATACAACCATTTTACAAGTTTTCTTATAATCCTCAAATTTTCTTGGAGGTATAGCATACATCCTAGCAAATAGATTTAATATGCAACTCAACACCCATAGCAATATTATAGGAACTTCAGAAGAAAGTTCATAATAGATATAAGAAGAGCCACCTAATAAACCGGAAACTAGTGAAATTATTAAGGAAATGATATAATTTACTAAAATTCCCCCAATTGCCACGAGAATATTCACCGTGTATGCTAAACGTGCGTTAATATGGTACCCACCAAGTAGGGATGCTATAACTCCTACTTCCATTACCTTATCGCTAAACCGTTCTTTATTAGTAGAATCTCGATAAATCCCTGATAATTGTAAAATAATCCATAATACACCAATAATTATTCTAAAATAATCAAAAGTCGATATCATAAAATAGAATGAGATAGCCATTGCAATAATACTAATGAATGCAATTTTCATTGAAGTTTTAATATTATTCCAATATTCCAATATTATTCCAATCTAAAATCACCAATAGTATTTGATAAAAATTGAGTAAGATGATAATCTTTCTATCGACTTACATTGTATATAAATATTTATAAAAGCGCTATAATGTAATAGACAAAAGTTAAAAAAATAAAGAAAAAAAAAGGAAATTAAGTTTTTATTAGTCCTTTTGCATTTTTTTGCCACTCAAGAACTTTAGAGGCTGATGCACCACTCAATTTAGCAGAAAGATCGTCGGGATCTGATGCAATTAAATCTTCAATTGAAGAAATACCCAGAGCTTCTAACCCTTCTGCTGTTCCTTTTCCAATACCTTTCACTGATACTAATGGAATGGTTGCTGAAGTTGGTTCTGAATTTGCTGATGCCTCTTCTTTTTCCTCATATAATGTTTCCACTTCAAAATTTAATCCCGGTGATTCTGGAATTTCCACATTATCTATATCCGCAATCCCTGCTGATGTAATAAAAAATTCACACTCTTCAGGGGGAAGGTCAGGAGCGTCTACAATTATGGCTCTTCGTTTCAGGGAATTGTTCGAAGAGAATCCTTTCGTTTTAAACATTACTCGAAAATGGCAACCATGTGCTATAATATTACCTCCAATTGCGTCATCGGTTGAGAACATGCCCATCATCTTAACTGCGACTTGGTTTGTAAGTAAAACAGCACAATTATAGGTTTCTGCGATTCTCGACAGAGTATGAATGACATTGTTCAGTAAAGCCTGACGTGGGGCTAATTGACCAATGCCCACATACTCAGCACGTAATAATGCCATTAGACTATCAATAATAATCAAACGTACTCCCCGGGTCTTGCAAAGGGTTTCCGCTTTTTGGATCATCTGGGATTGATGGTCGGAAGAATAAATTCTGGCATGAAAAATCCGTGAGAGTGTTTCATTTGGATTTAACCCAAATCTCTTTGCAATTCGTTTGATTTTTTCTTTAGAAAAGGTATTTTCTGTGTCTATATATGCCACAGATGTATTTAAGCCACCCTTCTTCATAGATAGCTGACTTGTAACCGAAATTGTATGGGCTAATGCTGTTTTTCCTGATTTAAAAGGGCCAAATACTTCTGTTAATTTGCCTGTCTGGAAACCACCACCTAAAATTTGATTAAGCTCTGAAGATCCAGTAGTTATAAACTCTACATTCTCATTAAGATCTTTTGCCTGAACGAAATCAGTCATCCCTAATGCATTACGAGCATTCCATATAAGCTTTTTCGCGGTTTTTTCACCTAATCCATCAATATTTGCGACTGTAGAACCAGGACTCATTGCTAAAGCTTCAGCAGTACTGATCCCATTATCCTGAAGCAATTTTATCTGACGAGCGTTTATTCCTTTAATCTGACTTAAATCTGCCATATATTTCTTAAATCACCCAAAATTAAGTAATTATATTCTTAATACGATGTATCTATTTAAAGAAAAAATGAAATCCTTTCTCATCTAATTGAAAAAATAATGAATGAAATTTTTGGTTTTCTTCAATTTCTATTACTCTTTCATTAGAAAAAATCGACTTTTTTAGAAATATATTAACACTTTTAATTCTACTATACAATGAATAGAAGAATGGAAGAGTCTTCTGTAATTTGACATTATACGAAACTTCATGAAGTAAAATTAAGGTTATCTTCTCTCTTTGGCATAGTAAAATAAGAGGACATAACATATTGTTATAGAAATCGTCTAATAAGGTGGCTCTTTGTTTAATATCACTTACCTTTGAAATCTGAAATCGTAGATGATGTGATATATTATCAATGACAATGAATCTCAAATCAGGGGGGAAAATAAATCTATCATCCAAAAGATTTTGAATAAAATATGTTTGTTCTGAATAAGAAGATATTGTATTTCCTGGAGCTACATAAAAATTATTTAATAAAAAGTTGCTTACTTCATTATATTCTTTATACATTGATAACAATCTTTTTTTAGGAAATTGTTCACTTGCCTGAATCCAAAAACAACTATTTTCAGAATCTTTTTCTTTAGTTAACATATTGGCTACCAAATACAATACCAAAGAAGTTTTTCCCGTTCCAGATTCTCCTGAAATAGATATTAGTGAATTTTTTTGAAACATGGCGTCAAATTCTTTTAACACTAAGCTCTGTAATGTCATAATTTACTCATCTAATAATTCCAGAACTTCTCTTTTCGTCTGTTCTATGTGATTTTCTTTATTATTTTCTTCCTTATCCGGATTAGGTAGATTAGAGGAACCTGTACTAGGGCTGTTGAATAGTTGTTGTAACATCATTAATGTAATGATATCGTCAAAATTACTATTCTGCTGCTGTGGATTACCTTTCATAAAACCAAAAAAACCTCTTGTGGATCCTGATCGTTTTGATTTAATGTAGAGATACCCTACAAGAATAACTCCGATTATAATCACAGCATAGACGGGATTTTGTTGAAAAAAGATAAAAAATCCAATGATTAATGTGATATAACAGAATCCTTTCAAAATTATATAACCTCCAATTCGTCTTTATAATAATGGGAAGATCATGTGAGATACTAGTAAGAATTGTCCGAACATACCAACTTATAGTATAATCATATTTAAAGAAAAAATTTAAAGTGAGTTTAAATGAAATATATTAAAAAAAATCATTTTTTCTAAAATATACTTATTTATCCAAATTCATTGGATATTAAGAGATATAAAACTTATAAGTTCTAGAGTTTCAAATTTTGACGAAATTATCCCACGCTCAATAGAGAGTATGTGTACATTTTTGTCAATGATCAACAAAATGAAAAAAGTGGGGTTTTTATAGTTCCATCAAATTTGTGATTGGGGAGTAGAGACGCTCTAGACTAAAATCCTGATCCCAACCGTAAGCTTTAAAAAGCAAACACCCCCCCTATCATTTCTTAGTGAAAATAGAAAAAATAGTGATCAAAAAAAATGACGTTATACAGAACCCCAATTGCAATGGATCATACCAATCTCAGATGTGATTTGTGCGATTCAGATGATATTGTCGAAACAATTGAAGGATATGTATGTAGGACCTGTGGTATTGTTCAAACCTTACAAAAACTCCAATATGATAGACCCTATAAAGCAGATGTAATACAATATGCTCGAAGATTAGGAACAACGCAGATTGGAAATAAAAGAGAAAGGTTGATTTCTCCAAATTCTAGGGCTTTAAAGCGTATGAGTCAATATAATAAGGTTACTGATAATGAAAAAATCGTGTGTACAAGAGCACGACGGGAAATTTCAAGGATTCTTAGCGGTTTAGGATTGGGAGAATATGAATCCTTAAAAGAAAAAGCATTGGTTAACTTTCGGGATATCAGAGCATGCCTCAGCACTGGTTCGAAATATAGGAATGTGGAAAAGCTTGTCGCAATCATTCTATATTTTAGGTTTAAACTTGATAATATCTCAGTTCCTTTATCAGACATTTTAGAGAATACAGAGCTGACAAAGAAAGAATTTAACAATTTTTGTTTACAAGTAAAAGCCTACTTCCCCAACTATTTAGCAAGGGATAGGCAGAAATATATATCTCAGAAATTATTAGAAATTACCAATTATTTTGGGCTTGAAATGCCCTTTTACTTCCTTTCAAAGAAAGTGTTATATCGGTTCTGGGAGGGAATAAAAAATACAACGGATAATGTAATAGCAGGGTTATGTGCATCAATTACAGCGCTATGTGATTATAAAGAGGAAGTTAAAATAAATTCAATTTGTGAATTGCTTGATATAAGGATGAGCACAATCCAACTTCAGGTAAGAAAGAAAATCTTTGAAAGATTCAAACTTTCAGGTTTTTCAACTTTAGTACGTTCAGCTGACTTACTAAAAAAATTTATGGTAAAAATTGGGCTAATAAAAGATGAGAAACCTGAATTTGATTTAGATATAAAAGAAGAAGGTAATGACATTATCCAGATTTGTTTAGGAAAATCATCACCAGTCCATAATCCATTAAATGAACACTACCTTTTCGAAAGTCTAGCAGACAATGGAACAATGAGTTATACTTATATTGAGGTGTATAATCAACTAGAAAGCATACATAAAAGAGTAAGAAAATCAAGAACTAATGAATTATGGTTTGAGCTAACTCATCAGGAATTCTATCCATTTAAAGGACCACCTTTATCGTAATATATTTGTTTTAAGATTAATTAATCACTCTTGATTTTTTTTCTATTTTCTTCTATTTTTTCTTTAAATATATCGACCTAAATAGTGCAGTAATAATAACTTTAAAGTGAATTTTATGCTTAAAAAATATGATATAGTCACAATTCTTGTATTTTGTATCTTAATTACAGCAGGTATTTCAGATCAGAATAAGTCTTATACTAAGAATTTTCAATTTGAAAATAACTCAGAAGGTATGAATATAGCATCATTGACGAATTATAATAATATGAATTCTATTTTTGAGGATAAAATTAATGATTATAATAGCTATGGTTTCTTTCCTCAGATATATGAGCATTCTTTACAGGCAACGTACTACGGGCTTTATATATTGGATGCTATTGGTAAGTTGGAAGTAGTAAATACAACACAGATAATTGAATACATCATGAGTACTTATAATAAAGAGACTAATTTGTTTATAGACCCATATGCACATAGGTATCTTGATACTGACTTTTCACATTCTAGGATTTATCCTCTTACATCTTTACTTGAAGTAAACTGTTATGCCATTCTTTCATTGGACCTTCTAAATGCTCTTCACTTAATTGATGTTCAAGCATCAATAAATTTTATTAAAAATTGTTACAATGATTTTACTTCCGGATTTATTGGTCAACCATTTTCTTCTGATTTAGAATACTATGCTAAAATCTCTACAATGGACAATACATACTTTGCATTAAAAACATTAGATTTACTAATGGGTAGTTGGGCAGGTTTCTCACAACAACGAGATGAAATAGTACAATATATAAACAGTTTACAGGTAACTGACAATGCTAGTTGGGAATTTGGAGGATTTGCAAATGATAATGAAAGCTATTTCTTTTCCTTAAGATTATATGCTGATATTAATATATTTTCCTCTTATTACTGTTTTAAAACCCTGGAATTATTTGGTATGGAGGCAAGTGTTAATTATAATAATTTCAATGAGTTTTTAGAAGAACTCTACAATGTTGATCAGAATTGCTATTATTACATGAAGGATAATAATCAATATGATATAGTGGCCACGGCCCTTGGAATGAATCTCGCAAGTATTACTGATTTTTCACCCTATAATGATAGTGCTACTGGCGATTTTATATTTAATAACAGAAATTCTCTGGGAATATGGGATAGCTCAAGTACTAAGGGATACCATGAATTAATTGATACATTTCAGATTATGAGGGTTTTGAAAGATCTAAGTCTTATTTCAAGACTGACACTTACTGACACAAATCAGATCGCGGATTGTATTATGACATATTTTTCCGCAAATCAAGGATTTTCAATCATACCTATGGATTATACAACGCTTCATCTTCTTCATACTATCATTTCTTCATTTGAATTATATGATAAGCTTTCTAATTTAGACTTCCAAGAGATTTATTCAAAGATTAGTGAAACATATTATCTTAAACCTCCATTATACAATGGATTTTGGGGGGTTACCAATCCCGAGACGATTGGGGGATCTATGCTCTGGTTTCGGTCTTTTCCTATTGAATTCCATACGATGGGAAAAAGAATTAATCTTCAAGAAATCGACAGTACAATCTCTCACAAACACACCTTTTATGCCTTAGAATCATTAAAAATCATGTTTAAACTAGATGACTTTTCCTTAACTCACAATTTAAATAATTTAATGGAAGATATCATTGCCACTCAATTTCTAAATAGTTCATACCCTGAACACTACGGAGGTTTTTATACTTCTTTACTTGATGAATTATTTCACAATAATATATATTTTGAATATTCTTATTATGCGATTAGAGCACTCGAGCTACTTGCTGAACAATTGAATATTGGAGACCTTACTTTTTTAAACTTTGATATTAATGCCTTGCAATCATACATAGCCAACAACGTGATAGAAACCTCAGAAGTGCTTTACCTTAATCCATCTTATACTAATAACATTGAAACTATCCTAGAATATACTTATTATATGCTTTATATTTTACAAGCTATTGACAAATTTGATGTAAACACTCAAAAACTAAAAACCTTAATTGGGCTGAATTTAAATTATACTAACATTAAAAATGTGTATTACAGTTATAAGATTGCAGAAATTTTAGATTTGGACTTTGAATTTGAGATAAGAACTGTTCAGGAACTCGTAGGCAATATATTTTCACATAAGATAAACGAGTATTATCTAACCTCTCAAAAAGCAGTTCTCGATCAAGAAATATTCTTATGGATCTGTGAAATGGCTTCCTTACATAATCATAAAATTATTACTCAATATCAAGAACAAGTCATGTTGGGAAATTATATTACTATTAACGCGTCCCTTTCTAATATTATTCTGTCCTACTTCGACTATAATCTTTCTTTTGCATTCGAAAGTGTTCAATTAGGGTATTTTGAATTTGAAAAAAGAGGAAGTAATGGATTTTCACTTAATCTTCATATTCCTCAGAGTCCAAATAATTATCCGAGTGTAAGTGGCAAGATATATGCTTTCGATAATCAAGAAAAACTAGCGGAGCTTAGTCTTCTAATTACTACCTATTATCCTCAAAAAGCTTATCAAGATGAGATAAACAATGCGATAGTGTTATCAGTATTATTTATTGCAATTCCTGGTGGAGTTATTTTTTATTCAGAGAAGAAGTTGAAAAAAAGAGATTCTGGAATCCATCTCTGAATTTTTTCTTTTTATTTGTTGAGTTTTAAAATTTTGTAATGGTTGTAAATAACACATCACTAAATGTAGAACACAATAAAAGCACATTTCAATTATTTCATCAGATCCTAGAGGTTTTAAGAAAGTTCGCGGAAAACTATGACAAACGATTAAATTTCAGCAAATTCGCACAATTTCTCAAATTAACACCCTCTGAGTTAGAAGAGGTAGTTCAGGTGTTACTTGAGTTCCAAGAATTATTTGCAACCACCTTTAATAATTATTTATTAACCAAAATAATTATAAATTCCCAAGTATATCTTACAACTGAAAAAATCCAAGAGCTTAGTTTCATTCCACATAAAATAAAGATACCTAAATCTCATATAAACATGTTTAATGATATCATTTACTTTTTCAAAAATGTAAAAAGAGGAAAGGGATTTGATCTAAATAAAAATAGCACAGATCTACTTAAAAACGTAAAAGAATTATGCAATTATTATCCTTATTGCTTTCAAGAGCAGAAAAATAAATTAATATACCCTTCTGAATTTGGATTAAGACTAGGGGAATTAATCCTCTCTTACAATAAGAGTAATAAGAATATTGAATTAATTGAGCTAGAGGGCACCCAAATAGTAGTGGATACCGATGAGTAAAACATCTGAAGATATTCAATCATTAAAATCTGAAGGATTAGAATTCCGGAAATATCAAGTTGATATAGCAGAAAAATGCGTAAATAAAAACTCGCTAGTCGTATTACCAACAGGGTTGGGAAAGACTATTATTGCAGTACTCACTGCACGAAAGACCTTACAATTTTTTCCAACTGATAGTAAAATAATCGTTTTAGCACCTACTCGTCCGTTAATAAATCAGCATTATGTCACTTTCAGTAATTTTCTCCCTATCTCGCAAGAGAAATTCGTTGTGCTTACAGGGAAAGTTCTTCCAGAACAAAGATCGAAATTATACCAGGAAAAGCAAATATTATTCTATACTCCCCAAACCTTGAGAAATGATTTAGTGAATAGAAGGTATACTCTAAACAATGTTGCCCTTATTATCTACGATGAAGCTCATCATGCATCTGGTGATTATGCATATACTATGATTGCAGATGAGTTTGTAGAACAAAGTCCGGATGGTGTTACCCTTGCACTAACAGCTTCTCCAGGAGCTTCAAAAAAGAGGATCCAAGAATTATGTAAAAACCTCTATATCCCAATAGAGAATATTCATATTCGGACACGAAAAGATACTGATGTGAAAGGATATCTTAAACCTATGAGTATCTATAAAATCGGTGTGAATTTAACAGATCTCATGGGAAAAATATACACAGGAATAATTGTAGTATTAGAGGAACGATTACACTACCTTTCTCAACTTAGCTTTTTAGATGAAAAATCTGATGCTTCACATGATAAAGTATTCAGGAAAGATCTTCTAAAGTTAAATAAGGAATTAGTCGCTATGCTACAAGGAACTGGGGATAAAACGGGATTATATAGTGCTTTATCAATAAATGCGCAAGCACTAATCTTGTATCATATGGTAGAGCTTATTGAACAGCAAGGATTGGATGTTCTCTTATATTATCTTGAAAAATTATTTTCTGATTCGAAAAAGAAGAATAGTTCCAAGGCAATAAGAATCTTAGCATCTGAGTCAAGGATTCGTTGTATTTATATTGAACTGAAAAAAAATCAAGATTATACCCCTGAAAACTTAATCCATCCGAAATTTCAAGTTCTTCTGAAAATAATAATTGATGAATTGTCTCAAAATCCCCACTCTAGAATTTTAGTGTTTGTAAAATTGCGTGATTCTATAAAAAACATCGTGAAAAGACTGGAAGAAACAGAAATTATTAAACCCAAAAGATTTGTAGGGCAAGCAACGAAATCTGCTGAGGATAAGGGCATGTCTCAAAAAAAACAAATTGAAATTTTAGAGGAGTTTAAACAAGGTAATTATAATGTCCTTGTATCAACTAACGTGGGGGAAGAGGGTTTAGATATAGCTGAATGTGACTTAGTGGTTTTTTATGATGTTGTAGCTTCTGAAATTAGATTAATTCAAAGAAAAGGGAGAACTGCTAGACATCGTGAGGGAAAGGTTATTATATTATATTGTAAAGGTACTCATGATGAAATTTATTTAAGAATTGCTTTAAATAAATTAAAAAAAATGAATGTGAACCTTAAAAGATCTCATCAACAACTCGATTCAGGATTTTCAATAGAGGATAATAAAGAGAAAATCCGAAGAGCTGCTACTAACACTGCTATGATCAGTAGTAAGTCAACATCTTCCCGAAAGCGCCAAGTCAATTTACATTCCTTTATTAAAAAACCTCCTTCGGATGATTTTATGAAGATGGATGAGAAATCCTCTGATGACATCTATAATGTCAAAATTGGAAAATTTCTTCCTATGAAATTCGGGATTCGGAAAAAACTACAAAATGATGCGATTAAATTTACTCTCGAGGACATGGATCTTCACGTTATCTTATTTAATAGAGTTTTAATCCAAATCTGTAATCCTCGGAGAATAAGAGAGGAGGAATTTACAATTGAAATTCAAGAATTCTCAGAAATATGTGAACTTTTCATTCTCATATTCGATTTCATTGATTTTGAAGAAGAAATGCCCGGAGAAAAGCAAATTCTAAAACGTGAGATAGTAGGATTGAAACATGAGCATAATTTTCAAATTATTCCCATTGAAATTGAAGAGGAACTCTATTTTATTATCAAAAGCATTCTAGAAAGCCCATCTGAGGTGTGAATAATGGAAGAACCGACTTTTAAAAAAGATGATACACCATATTTAATTTTTGAGTGTGCGAAATGTAAGCAATACCTATACGCAAAGACAACACAGAAAAGGAAGAAATGTATACGTTGCGGTCGCACCCATACAGTTTTAACCATGGTTAATAATGGAGAAATTGTGAATGGAATGACTGCTGCGGTTAAATTAGTGAAAAGAAGACAAAATGAGTTTGCTAAAAAGGAATTAGGACATATACCTGAATTCAGAGCATATGGAGATTTTATATTAGCTACCCAAAAATCTAAGAATGAAGATGTACATGATAATGATTGTAGTGAAGAAACTAGTTCGAAATTTAAAGAACTCTTAAATGGGATCTCTTCAACCTATAAAAAATTTCCACTTTATCTCATTGAAATCATCGCTGAGAACTACGGAATAGCTAATGCTGAACTAAAGGATTTAATGAAATCTTTTAAAAAGAAAGGAATTCTCGTGCCAGTGGATGGCTTTTCTTTTACTGTAAAATTATAAAAAAAAGAAGTTAAAGGTTGATTTTTAATAAGTTTTAGCTTTAAGGTGCTTGTAAGCCCACAAATGGCATAGCTTCGACTAAATCATAGGCAATATCCATCTTATACCGGAAACCTTCAATAGAATTAGCTAACATTAACAACCGATTAGATGATAGATCCATCGCTTCTTTAACTTTTCCTGGCTGAACAGTGCCTACGGTAATACTATGCATCCCTTCAGCTACTGGCCATACAGCCGACTGAATAATTGGTTTAACAATTGATCTATCGTCTGGAAACTTTTGCATTACCTCAAGATAGATTTTTCCGACCTTTTCTGATTTGCCTGGAGGCCACCAATGTTCTGTTATAATATATACCATACATTTCACCTAATTTTATTATAATTTTATTGTAAAATTGGATTCAAATTGACATAATTATTTATCTGTATTTAACATTTTAGTCAGAGGAAAAATTAAGAAGAGTATGCGTATTTGGATTTTAAAAAACTTATTAAATATATCTTCTTTGTAAATTCAATATGAGGTTCATCTCCGGTCTAAAGAATTTATCAAAAAAAACGATTTTGTTAATTATTGTAATTCTTTTCGTCACTTCCTGGTTTCTCTTCATTTTAAGTCATGTTATCTTCTTAAATGACAGACTTAGTCTCATTTTAGGCTTATTTCTTGGATTTCTAGCAGGATTTACATTTATATTGTTAGCTCTATCTATTTTTATCCCGATTGAAAAGATGGGCAAAATTTTACTTTTTGTTGTAGCTATCTTTACAATCCCTATTGTATTTATCTTCACTAAGCTTATTTTTAGGTTTTTTATTTTCTGTTTTTTTGCAAATTTAGTATTAACAGCTTTTTTTGCGTTTAAATTTTGTATGGACTCTTCAACAGCGATAGACGATTATTTATATAAGAAAAAGTCATTTAGGAAAATTACCAGGATATTAGAATTTATAATATTCCTATTCCTAAGTTTATGGTTAGGACTATTAATCATAAGGTTTTTTAAAAACTTGGGTATGCCAGAGGAGGCTCAAAATGTATTTATCGTACTCTTATGGATTGATGCTATTTTGCTTGCATTCGTATTATTGCGATTACTATTTGTCAAAAAATTAGCAGCATACATATCAATTTTCTATCTTTTAACCTTTATCTATATGCTCTTTATCATTGTAGATCTTTGGGCAGAATTTATTTTCTTCGATCCTTCAGGCTACGATATTCTTTCGTTTTTCATTGATATGCTTCTTTTCATTTATATTATTGGTTCAATATTTGATAGAGTTGATTATTTAAAGGAAAAAATTAAGATTTTACGAGCAGATACGATAGCACTATTCGTAATATTGATGAAATTAGTGGTGCAAATTGTTAGAATTCAACAAGATTTAGGCTTTATTGATCCAGTAGATATTATTGCTAGTTTAATATTTCAGGTCCAAGTAATATTGTTTTTATTTTCTATTTTTGCTCTATTACTTGGTCTTTATACAATTTTTGCTCACAAAGAAGGAAAGAAATCTTGAATAGTCAATCTTTCTATTCCCTAAATTCATTTAATAAAATGGTTATATAAAAGGGATCTCTTTTTTTAAAGGGAATTTTTTCTTCTCCTGAGTATATATATCTTTCTTGATTTATGAAAATTGATGTGAAAGGGGTAATAATATTTTTTATTTGAAGTGGGTCTCTAATATCGTAATTAAATTCATAACCTTTCTTATCAATTGATTTAGAACTCATATCAAATTCAGAATATATTCCAAATTATTTAAAAGAAAAAAAATTATTCTTTCAATTTATCATTTAATTTTTTAAGGTATAGCTTCATGAAATAGCGCTCACTATTACAAAACTCTAATTTCTCTTTTTCATTCAGGTTTAAACAATTTAAGAGAATCGCGTGAATTTTTTTAAGAGTAATGAGATTTTCATCACAAATTTCCTCTACTTTTTTTGATTGAGCTAATTCTTTAATTTTCACATGTTCCTGATTTGATAATTTCTCTGAAGAAAACTTGTCATTTCGAGATTTACTTTTTAAATCCATGAATCAATACAATAATGATTAAATTGTATTTAAAGAAAAAAAATTAAGTATATTCATTTATGGTGAAACTCTAGTAATAGAAGTCTTTTATACACAGGATGTCTTTCATTGAATTTGATATTTTCATTCCCGTAATAAATATAGGTAGGGCTTGGGGAATTACCAAAATTAGAAAAGGGGATTATAATCTCCCTAAAATTAATAGAGTCCTCGCTATCAGTGTCATAACTAGGGAAAATAGTGATCTTTCCTTTAGCTATATTAGAACTCATGATTATAACCTTTTTTTCAAATTATATTCTTAGCTATTCTTATATCCTTAATATTCAAATATAAAAGCTATTGGAACAAAATTGAAGTTTTTCTCAATTCTTAAAAAAAAAATTATTAATTCCCGATAATTTTCTTACATAATTTTATCCCCAATCCTGTTTTTTGATTGAGAGTATAAGGATTTTCCTTTTTAACCTGAGAGGCAGTATGATATCCCGCATTATAGAGAATCCTCGCTCGTACTCGTGCGACATTGTCTAATCGCAATACTAAATCGAATAACTCTTCACTGATACCATAATGAATTCGTATCCTTAATGTTTCTGACATTTCAGCAATCTTTTCTAGTCTGTTATGGATATCAAACCCGCTTGAACTTAAGTTATTGGCAATAATTCCGATAAAAGTTATAATTCTTTCCAATCCATCTCGTACAGAAAAAAGATCACCTGTCATGATTTGATATTTCTCTAAGATATGTTCAATAGGCTCCTCATCAGTCCATTCTATTACAGGTTCTAACATTTTATAGTCACGCACTCGAAACTCAGATTTTAATACTTCATAGGCTTCTTTAATTAAATCACGAAAGGAAGATATATTTGTATTCTCTAATTTATATCGGATTAAAACTCCTGATGTAGGGTAAAGATATAGCCTAATGATTAATTTACCAAATTGAGAGCAGCGTATATTCCCACTATGATTTTTAAGTATTAATCCCTTATCAAACAAATAATTTAAGATATACTGATTCTTAATACTTTTTGGAATGATATCTTCTATGTATTTTTGTATATTTATATCCGGATATTGTATTAAATGCAAGAGGAATTGAGTGATATGATCACAGAACTCAAATGCAAGCTCATTTTCAAAAGCAAAGTTATCTGAAATACCATTTTGAAAGCCGCAAGAGCATTTAATCCCTGTATCTATATCAAACTGACATGAGTATACCCCATAATTAGATTTTAAAAATCCTAAGAT
>JBHLNR010000273.1:0-3960 GCA_048941385.1 Promethearchaeota archaeon | reverse complement strand
ATTGTCGATACTTCAAAGAGGGGAAATAACCGTAGCATTATTAAGCACTTCCATGGTTGATAAGTATGGAAATTGTAATACCACAGTAGTTGGTCCATATGAGAAGCCGATTTATCGTTTACCCGGTGGAGGTGGAGCTACTGAAATTGCCGGTATGGCCAAACGATTAATATGGCTAATTGATGATCATACAAAACGTAGATTACCCGAGAAATTGGATTTTATTACTGATCCTGGTTATTTGGATGGATATGATAGTAGAATTAAAGCAGGTTATCCTTCTGATACTGGACCATACGTTATTGTCACACCTTTCTGTATTATGAAATTTGAATCTGAATCAAAAGAAGCTTATGTAGACGCTCTACATCCAAATATCTCAATAGAACAGATAAAGGAAAATACAGGTTGGGATATAAAGATTGCTAAAGAGGTTAAACAAATAGATCCACCAACTTTGAAAGAAATAGAAGTGTGCCGGCAGACTATGCGAGATGCTATAGATCAATTTTTTGTTTTAAAACCAGAATGGACTATTTATCTATAGTTTTCAAAATACTGAATTTTTCTTTATTTTCATAAATTTTTAAGACATTCAATATTGTTTAATTTAATTAAGAAGAGATGTAATTAAAAAATGAAAAAACTTGAATTAAACATAAAAGATAATATAGCCCTCTTGAAATTTGTTGATCCTGAAAATCTTAATCCTCTCAATCAAGAATCAGCAAAAGAACTATTAGAAAAATTAGAATCTCTTCGAGAGCGAGATGATATAAGATGTATAATAATAACAGGATCTGGTAGAGCTTTTTCTGCTGGTGGAGATGTAAAACTATTTAAATCAAGCATAGAAAGTGGCACTTCTGGTAAGGTTATGGATGATTTAACAAAAGATCTTTACAAAATAGCATTAATACTACGATTATATCCAAAGCCAATTATTGCTGCGGTAAATGGATGGGCTGTGGGCGCAGGTATGAATCTCGCGTTATCATGTGATTTAATTATCGCTTCTGATAACGCAAAATTCAGACAGTCTTTTAGTAAATTAGCATTAATTCCCGGATTCGCAGGATCTATCCTTTTGAGCCGTCAACTTACATGGCAACAGGCTTCTCAGATGGCTTTTTTTGGGGATACTTATTCAGCAGAAGAAATGACTAAACTTGGATTGATTAATGAAATTGTTCCTCCTGATAAGTTAGAGGAGGTTTCTTTTCAATGGGCACAAAATCTTGCCAAGGGGCCTACACTAACCTACGCTAGAACCAAGAAACTATTTTTTGAAGCATTAAGTACACCTTTAAAAGAGCAACTCGAAAATGAACGCCAAATGCAAATAAAATCAGCTGAAACTGAAGATTATAAAAGAGGTGTTTTTGCTTTACTCGAAAAAGAAGAACCCGAGTTTATCGGGAAATAGTATATCTTTTTTTTATAATTAATAATTTTGAAATCGTAATTTATTGTTATATAAACAATTCTAACAACAAGTATTAAATATTTTAAATCCAAATGTAAACTAGATTATTTACAATATCTTATTATAGGAAAGTCTAATAGAAATGTCAAAAAGTGAAGATGTTTTAAAGTTTTTTCAAGCTTACGTTAAAGAAATGATTGATATTGGGGGAACTAATTTACCCAAAGCCATTTCAGTAAAATCAGGTTCAAAATTAGGTAAAATCTACAAAGAAAGAGGATCAGCAGTAGATTTGGAAGCGGTCTTAAAGGGGTTCTATTCTGCCTTGAAAGGAAAACCAACAATAAAAAAAATTGATGATAATAACTATGAAGTAATTGTAAAATATTCAAAAAAATTTTGTCCAATAGGTGGACCTCATAATCCTTCTCGAGGTAATGTTTTTCAAGAAAACATATGCGTTCCCTATACCAAAGGATTTTTAAGTGAATTATTTCCTCAAATTTCAACAGAATCTGAATTTATTAATTGTATTCCAATTAATAACGGAAGAACTTGCCATTTTATTTTAAAAGTAAAAAATATAACAAAATAATTTATTTTTTATTAAGTTTTAACTTTATTCTCTTTATTTTATGATGAATAAAACCTTGAAAGTTTTGATGCTGCAAAGCACGGTTTTGTTTCCCCCTCAACATAAATTTTAAAATCAAATTCAACATCATACACATCATTACCTACTTCTTTAACATTTATAACCGTACCAACAAGTCTAATTCGTTTACCTACGGGAGTAGGTGCTGGAAATCTTATCTTGTTCCAGCCATAGTTAACCGCCATTCTTGTGTTCACTGATTTATATAATTGTGAAAAAAGTTTTGAATATGCGATAGAGAGTACCCAATTCCCATGAGCAACTGTTGTTCCATAAGGAGATTCTTTTATTGCGCGCTCTGGATCAGTATGAATCCATTGCATATCACCAACTACTCTCCCGTAATCATTTATCTCATCTTGGGTGACTTCATACCAATCAGAAGTTCCAAGCTCTTTTCCTACATAATTCTTCCAATCAGATGGGCTTATTTCTTGTTGAGTCATAATTATTTACCCCACATCCTTATCATTTCTCTTGAAATAAGAAATCTCATAATTTCAGCTGATCCAGCACTAATTTGTCCAATTTTAGCATCTCGGTAATATCTTTCCACAGGGTACTCTTCAGAATATCCAAGTCCTCCAATTACTTGTACGGCATTTTTTGTGATATCAACTGCAGCATCAGAGATTCTTGCTTTAACCGCAGCCACCGTAGCTCTACAATATTTACCCTCATCTAACATCCTCGCGATTTGGGCGATCGCAATTCTATTTAATTCTAAATCCATGAACATTTCGCTTAATTTAAAAGAAATCCCTTCAAAAGAATAAATTGGTTCTCCAAATTGCTCTCGTCGATGTGCATATTTATATGCCACTTCAAATGCACTTCTTGCTAAACCAAGGTATTGAGAAGCTGTAAACACTCTCTCCCCATCGAGGCCAAACATTAATACCTCTACTCCTTCGTTTTCTTTATGGAGTAAGTTTTCCACAGGAACCTTACAATTAGTGAATCGAAGATGAGAATTTGGCATTCCTCTCCTTCCCATGTAAGTGTAATCTTTTAAAACTTCAAATCCAGACGTATCTGTTTCGAATATAAAAGCTGATATTCCTTGATGTCTTCGAACTTGATCGTTAGTTACCGCATATAATGTAATGTAATCTGCAACACTTCCATTGGTAATAAAACATTTCTCTCCATTTAATACATAATAATCTCCTTCTCGTTTTGCTCTTAGATTCATACCCCCAACAGCATCTGAACCTCCTGTTGGTTCTGTTATACCAATTGCTCCAATTTTTGAACCATCAGCAATACCAGAAAGATACTTCTTCTTTTGTTCGGTAGTTCCATATTCAATGATTGGTGCTGCAAATAGACATGATGATGCTCCAAATATAGTTGCAATAGCATAGCTGAAAGCAGTTAGTTCTTCCCCAAAAATTGCACGATACAGAACACCTTTACCCAAACCACCAATTTCTTCAGGAATCAATATATTTAAATAAGGTTTCATCTTTCTTAGGGTTTCAACTGCTAGTTCTTTATTACGCTCCCGGTCTATCTTATTTGCTACAGGTTCGATATTGTTTTTACACCACTCTCGAACTTCCATCCGAAAATCGTTTTCTTCTTGAGTGAAATAATGTAATCTATCAGGCATGCATGAATATCCATATTCTAATTCTAAATCTTCAAAATGCACTTGTCCTTCCAATAGAATCAACCAAAAGTATGATTTGTTTTTAAACTCTTAAATTAAAATTCATTAATTAACTTTTTTAACATTAAACTATATAATAGATGTTTCAATTTTCATATCTAACAAAAAATTAAGGAGATAATATATGGAATATACAACACTTGGACGTACGGGTCTAAAAGTAAGTGTAATGGGCTTAGGTTGTGGAGGACCCAGTCGTGTAGG
>JBHLNR010000272.1:0-4005 GCA_048941385.1 Promethearchaeota archaeon | reverse complement strand
TTATTTAAGATTTCATTTCCTTGATGTTTATCACAAATTAGTATAATTTTATATATTTTCTTGTATTGTTCTTATATGCTACTTTTAGAGGTGTGATATAATGTCGAAAGAAAGAATTAGTTGGAATGCAAAAGGTACTTGGTATGAAGCATGTGCATCAGAAGGGCACTGTTCTTTTTACTTTGGGAGAGATAGAGAAGAATCTTGTAAATCCTTTCAATTATTCCAGTTTGATGAGGGTATGATTGGGGATGTGGATATTAGTGGAGTGCTAGCGATTAATGTAATTGATTTATATTCGAATAAGGCTATGGATATTCTGACGAAAGGGGGAGAGGGGGGAATCTACATCAGCGAAAAGACCACAGAAGAACAAAAAAAGTATCTGGAAACCTATTTTGCTAAAAGCATTCCTGGGAGTATACTCCTTAGAAAGGTACTGGGAGTAAAATATGTTGATATTAATCTAGAACAAGAAGGAAATACTTTCCATATTACTATGCCTTATGGTGAAATGAAGCTATCCTATACACCAGGACTTGATGGAAAAAATCCTCAAAGACTTGAAAATTCTCCATTTGGTGTTTTCCTAACTGATCTTAAGATCTGTAATACCCATTTCTGGAAATATGCTGATTTTGGAAGGAATTGGGATTTTGTTGACAGAAGCGGGATGATTGCAAGCTTTGATGGGAAAGGAAGATCAAGAGAATTCTAACCTCTTTATTTTTTTTATTTCAAGAGATATGGAGAGAAAATCTAATGATTGATTTTCTTGTCAATAATATTTATATTTTCGATCTTCTTAAGGATAATAGAAACGATATTTAATAACGACAATTTTGTTAGGAATGAGGTGTAAATACTCCATTGAAAAATGATCTAGTGGAATTCCCGTCTGAATATGAGGAGATGTTAAATAAATTAGAAAGTCAAATAACAGATTTGTTTTCTGAAATCCATTATTATCAAGCGTTAATTGCAGATAAAGAAAATACTATTATTCGACTAACTACAGAAAATAGATATCTAAAAGCGCAAATTCAAAGTGTGTCATCGAAATTAACTCCAGTACCAGCTCCGCCTCAAGAGTTAAACAATCAATCTCAATCAAGTCAAGCATCCCACAAAGCACCTTCTCCTCCTCAACAATTAAAAACTCCTTCTCATACAGTTCGAGAATCATTTACACCACCTCCTATTCCACCAGAACAGTTAAAATCTCTTTCTCATACGAATAAAGAATTATTCACACCACCCCCACCACCGCCAATTCAATATTCAGAGCAAACTATAGATTCTAGTTCTAGTGAAGATACTCGTGTTAACAAACGAGTCTGTCCTCAATGTGGTGCGATGGGTTTTGCAATAAAAGAACTTGATGATAAAACTAGGATTATAACTTATAATCCTAGAAGAATTTATGCTAAAAAGTACTTATGTACAAAATGTGCAAACGAGTGGTATTAAAACTTATTTAGAAGGTATTTAAAGCTTTTTTAATGATATTGCCGAATTTGGTGCAACCTCTTGTTGGAGCCTTCTAAATGCGTTGGCAGAGGTGGAAAAGGTTTTGGCATTAAACTTTTCTACTAAATCTATAAGTTCTTCATCAAATATTCGTACAAATACTTCAATATGAGGATAACGAGTATATAATTTGGAAGCAATATAGAGTGATTCGTCAAATTCAGATTCACGCTTCCAACATATAAATACTTGGGTAACTTCTTCTAAATTTACATAAGCTCGCAAATCACTTAAGAAATACGCTAACTCATTAATAATATGCAAATTTTCATTTACAACAAACTCAATGCCATCATGTTCATCATCGAAAAGGAAAATTTCACGTTCCGATTGCAGAGAAAGGGTATAAGCAATTCGGTGTGTTAAGCTGTCTCGTCCTATTACAATCACATTCCCTGTTTTTCCTTTTATCCACTTTTGCACACCTTCCATTGCCCATTTTGAGGTAGAAAATGAATAAGCATGTAATGGGGGTGCTCTAAGATATTCTTGGACATGGTCTTCAAAAGCTCGGACATAAATGGCACATTCTTTATTCATTTTCCTAACTTTTTCAGTACATATTATTGCAATCCTTACATCATCAACAGTAATAAAAACTTCTCGAGCACTTTTGACATTAGCAAATTCCAAGTTACTTGTTTCAGTAGGGTCTCCAACAACAACTGGTTTACCTGCAGTAATTAGATCTTCTACAAGTTCGTAGTGATCTTCTATTAGGCTAAAATTTTTTTTATTTTCAATGCAAAATTCAATGATTCTCTCAGATAAATGCTGGTAACCTAAAACAACTACATGATTTCTTTGATGATGAGCAAGGATTCTGCAGGTTATAAGGGGATTATATTTCTGCAATAATTCACCCATGATAAACCCAAAAAATATTACTTCCAATAAGATTGGCCAGATAAGAGCATAAAAATTAGCAATATCACCTGCACTTGTTGGAGTTCTTACAGTTAATGAATATAAAAATATATGTCCAAGAGTATCTCCGGATTCTGTAATTAAGAAGAAAAGAAAACCAGCAAACCAGAATAAAAAGAAAAACAGAAACTGTAACTTATATTGCTTTAATTTAAGATGGATTTCAATAAAAAAGTTTATTAAACTCATAGAAGAAAATAAGCTATTTCCATATAAAAAAGATTTGAAAATCTTATTTTGTTATAAATATTTACCCATTTAAAGAAAGAAATCAGGATACAGTTCTTTACTAGGATTTACTGCATATTTTTTCAAATCGGATATTCCATTTTCTAAAAGCACTTCCTCATCTATGAAGAAATTACCAGTACATTCCCTACTTGGTCTGATTAAGATATAATAGGCAGCATCAGCAACAATTTCTGGTGTTCGAGAATGATTTACAGCTATTTTACCACCTAATAAATTTCTAACTGCCGCTGTTGCAATTGATGTTCGTGGCCACAATGCATTAATAGCTATGCCATCATTTTTGAATTCTTCTGCCATTCCTAAAACACACATACTCATCCCATATTTGGCTATAGTGTAAGCTAGATTGTTTTTAAACCATTTTGGATCTAAATTTAAGGGAGGAGATAGATTTAAAATATGAGGATTTTCTGCTTTTTTCAGGTAAGGTATACATAGTTTAGAACATAAAAAAGTACCTCGTGTATTTACCGAAAACATAAGATCAAACCTTTTCATTGAAATTTCTGGTGTTGGGGAAAGATTAATCGCGCTTGCATTATTGACAAGGATATCAATCCCTCCAAATTCATCAACAGTTGAATCTATTGCTTTTTGAATTTGATTTTCAAACCTAATGTCAGTTATGCACGCAACTGCATTTCCACCTTGAGATATAATTTCGTCCACGGCTGTATATACTGTTCCAGGTAGTTTTGGATGTGGCTTTTTAGTTTTAGCAACCACAGCTATATTAGCACCGTCTCTAGCTGCTCTTAACGCTATAGCTTTTCCTATTCCTCTACTAGCCCCTGTTATAAAAAGTGTTTTTCCTTTAAGAGTCATATTCAATGAATCTAAAAAATTGCCATCTTAAATAATTTACATTAATAGTCTATAAACCAAATTATTAAACAACTGTATTTCTTACCACAATTATAATAATGGCAGATTTAGTCTCAGAGAAATTACAAGTTATTTATAAAGATGAAACTGAGTTAGTAAATTCGATTCTACCCCGAAAATATACACTCACTCATTCTGATAGTACAGGAGATTTGTTTCTTACAATTGGTGTTGAGTATGATTATCAACAAATTTCTGGATTATATACTCGCTTTATGCGTGATGAAGTATTAGCTGAATGGAAGAAAGTGGAAGATAATTATGAATTACATCTTTATCTCCATGTGAGTGGTGGTTTTTTATTTGGGTGGGCTGGGATGCGAGATAGAATATTCCGTCATCATCTCCCTTTAGTTTTTCAAACTATTAAACAGGGAGATAAATCTCTCTATAAAGCTTTTCCAGATCGGA
>JBHLNR010000067.1:0-16833 GCA_048941385.1 Promethearchaeota archaeon | reverse complement strand
TCTTTCTCAGTTATATCTCCAGGTAAAGGAACAACATCTAATCCTGCTCCACACATGGTTGCGTATAGTAACAATGAATCCAAATTAAATTTGTTTTCAGATAATCTTTTAGATAAGATGTAGTCTTCTAAAATGGGTTGAAAAAAGCCCGAAAATCCAATTACTTTTTCTTTATCCATGGGTATTGAATTTTTTATCAGTGCAACTCCTGTGAGTGTACCAATAGCCCCAAAATATTCAATACCTAGTTTTTCTATAGCAGTTCCTATACTTTTGCTTTCTTCTGGAAAAGGTGCTGGAGAGAAATCCAATCCCTTAAACTCCACTTCAAATTTTCTGCCTAATTTCTCACAAATTTGAGTAACATCATCATAAATTTGATTAAACTTCGATAACAAATTAAGCTGGGTTTCTTTTATACCATTTGATTGTTCAATTGCTTCAATTACTTCATCCGCCATTTCTAATGCAATAGAAAATGCAGGTTTATCTGAGAAATGGTATGCCGAAGGAAAGAATGGAAAATTTGGACCTATATTCGCTGAAACACAGAAATTTAGATTTTTGAAAGGATCGGGCTCCGAAAGTTGTTTTATTATTTTTGCACCTGATTTTATTGCAGTTATATTTAGTCCA
Organism: Promethearchaeota archaeon; assembly: GCA_048941385.1. Taxonomy (GTDB): domain Archaea; phylum Asgardarchaeota; class Lokiarchaeia; order Sigyniarchaeales; family SOKP01; genus Loki-b32. Next base: position 16,197 of record JBHLNR010000067.1, on the reverse strand, counting down.
TCTCGAGTAGATGCCACTGGTAGAGAAGTAAAGAAATTATCAGTATTTTTAATAAAGGTTGGCACTTCATTTAATAGAAGTCTTTCAAAGATTCCTAACTCCGGAAGTTGGTGTGTAAGCATCATACAACATGCAAAATAGTCAAACCCATAATCTTTAAATATGTCTTGTAAAAATTTCAATTGGTTTTTTATTTCCACCAAAGTTTCCTTTAGATTTTTTTCATAAAATAATTTATTATCATAACTGAAAAGTGGTTGGGAGCAAAATCGCTTAGTTTGAACTTCTAATCCGACATTTTCAAAAGCACTAACTAACTCATTATTTAACTCCGAAAAATTCTTTAAATTATCTTGCATGAAAGATAAGATTGTTTCATTTGCATAAAGATAAGGAACTATATTCCCATTAGTTATTGCTCTTATTCGCATTTTTAGTTGGTGGAATTAATATATATTCTCTTAATAAGAATTATAAGAGAAATACTAATAAAAAATTAATATTTCTGTCTATAGAAATTTTAGGAAATTTTCAATTAAATTTCATCTAATTTTGCTTTACTTTTTAATTGCTCTTTTGAGGATAAAGGTTTTAAATATTCATTTGGTTTAATGGGTCCAATTTTATCTAGTTCTTCCTTAAACTCTTTAACAGTATTAGCATACTTTTCTCCCTCACCTGCGGCTATACTGATTATTTTAACTCTTCTCTCGTTTATTCCAGCCTCAATTAAAACTTCCCTAATACTTTCATATCGAGTTTCTGCTTTAATAAATCCTTCTTGGTAATGGCAATCTTGGGGATAACATCCTGCAATTAAAACGCCATCAGCACCATAAAAAAAACTCTCGAAAACCAAAGATGGATTAAGCATTGCTGTACACATAACATGAATTGTCCTCACATTTGTAGGATAAGTTAATTTACTTGTTCCAGCAAGATCTGCACCAATGTATGAACACCAATTACATAAAAATGCAATTATTAATGGAGTCTCACTTTTTTGTTTTAGAATAGATTGAATTTGAGCAGAAATTTGTGCGTTCGTGAAACCTGGGATGAACAATGCACCAGAGTGACACATTGCTGCACAAGCACCACACCCAGTACAATTAGCTTGTGTAATTTTTAATTGATTATCCTCAATTTTTAAGGCATTAAACATGCAAATATTTTCACATAGTCTACATAAGTCGCATTCCTCTGGATTAAAATAAACAATGTGAGGATCCATCTCAACCTTTCCCTTTGAGATTAGAGAGATTGTTTTCGCGGCAGCACTTTCCGCTTGGGCAATGCTTGATGGAATATCTTTAGGACCTTGTATAGCTCCAGCTAAAAAAATACCATTGACTGACGTTTCTGAAGGTCTAACCTTTAAATGCTTTTCTAATAAAAATCCATTAGGATCCTGAGAGATGTTTAAAATTTTACTTAATTCATTTGTATTATCTGCAGGTTCAATACCTACTGCTAAGATAACCAAATCTGTTTTATTCTCAAATAACTTGTTTTCGATTATATCCTCTCCACGTACTACTAATTCTTCAGAGGTATCACTCTTTAAAACAGCAGAGATGCTACTTTTAATAAATCTAATTCCAAAAGTTTCACGAGATCTATTATAAAATTCTTCACAGTTTTTACCCATTGACCTAATATCATTATAAAAAATATTAATAGCGGTGTCAGGATGTTCTTTTTTAATTAATACAGCTTGTTTTATTGCCACATTACAACATACTTGACTACAATATTCACGGTGAATTTGTTTATTACGAGATCCTACACATAAAATAAAAGAAACTTTCTTAGGACGCTTACCACTTGATGGAATCATAATTTTTCCGTGAGTTGGTCCATCATTATTAAGAATTCTTTCCATTTGCATGGTGGTTATGATATCAGGACTTTTAAGATAATTATATTCACCTAATAATGAAGGATCAAATGTTTTTAACCCAGTTGCCACTATTATTGAGCCTACTTGAATATCTACGATTTCTGGTTTTTGATCAAAATCTATTGCATCTCTATCACATGCCTGAGCACAAACTTTACATCCAATACAATATTCTTCCAAAATATTAGGAAATAATGGTATTGCTTGAGGATAAGGAACATCTATTGCTTTTCTTGGAAAGAATGTATCCTCTATATCAATTGGACATACTTCTCGACAAATATCAAAACAACCCACACAATCATCTTCTTTTATAAAACGAGGATTCTTTTTTATTTTGACTTCAAAATTACCAACATATCCATTAACCTCTTCGATTTCTGAATAGGTGAGTAAGTCAATATTGGGGTGATCTTTAATTTCTGACATCAAGGGCCCCAGTATACATATTGAACAGTCTAAAGTAGGGAAAGTTTTATCGAAAAGAGCCATATGACCTCCAATTGTAGTTTCTCTTTCCACTAAATATACTTTATACCCCGCATCTGCGATAACCAATGCAGCTTTGATTCCTGCAATTCCACCCCCTATAATCAAAGTTGAGGGATTAATCTCTGAGTATTGAATTTCTAGGGGTTCTAAAAGTTTAACTCTCTCTATAGCCATTGTAATCTGATCGATTGCTTTTCTGGTAGCCTTTTCAGGCTCATCGGCATGTACCCACGAGTTTTGTTCACGAATATTTGCAAAGGAAATTAAAAATCGATTAATTCCTGCCTTTTCGATGGTCTTTCTAAATAATAATCCATGGAGTTTAAATGAACAAGCTGCTATTACAACCCTATCAATTTTTTCTTCTTTTATCTCTTCAGTTACTTTATTAAGTCCTAATTCTGAACATAAATATTGATCTTTTAACACAATTAAATCAGATTGCTTGCTAAAATGTTCAATTAGTCGTTTATTATCAATTGTTCCGCTTATATTTTTCCCACAATCGCATAAAAATAATCCAATCTTCAAAATATTACCACTTAATGAAATGTAATTTTCGCAGTTCTATGTTAATTATAGATTTGAGTATTATTAATTATTCCAAATTATTTAAAGAAGATAATGTTATCTCTTCCTAAATATAATGAAGAATTTTATTTTACTTATTAATGAATAATCTTAAATTTCTAATAATTATCCATTCTGGTATGATTAATCCTGTTTTTCTAAGAGTTCTTCAGGTAAAAATGGATAAACCTTAAGTATATCAAACTTTTGCTTCTTCATTTCCAAAAAGTAATTTTTTTCTATTTCATACTCTTTTTCTGCCCATTCTAAAATTTCTTCTCTTGAATAATATTTACCTTTTAAGATTTGCAAACCTTTACATTTTTTAGTGTAATTTATAAAATTTTTTTGATTAGAGACCATCATTTGCCAAAATGGGAATGATCTGCATTGAAAAGGACGATATTCATGAACAGTGCATATATTGCCTTTTAAGAAATGACAGTGTTCATTTTCTCCGGTGAACTTAAATCCTAATGTTTTGAATCTATAGGTTTTCCCTCTTTGTGCTTCCGAAGGTTTCCAAAAAAAACTATCATTAATTATTTTTACATATTTCTTTGCAAATTTTCTCAAACCTTCTGTTCCAAATAATTTTAAATGTTTCGCCAGTCGAAGAATATCTTCTTTATAAAGATATACTTCACCTTCATTAAAACCTCTACAACAATCTCCACACATTTGACAGGAGAAACTAACCCCATTTTCAAGATTTTTTGAGATTTTTATGTGTGTTGATGTCAAGATTCTGCGAATTTATAAGAATAGAAATTAATATTTTATATTGAAGAATTTAATTAATATTTAAATATTAATTCATTGATTAACTTAGGTCATCAAGAGAGAGGAGCTTGAATTTTTGGTCAATAAATTAACAAATAATCTAGATAATGACTTAGATATCCACTACATCAATAATAAAATTGAAGAATTAGAAATAGAGTTATCTCAATATAACATCTTTAATTATCCGAACTATCAGGAATGGTTAAAAGATTTTAAAAAAATATATGGCATTAGAGAAACAAATTTACGTTTATATATCCAATATGCATTATTATATTTTATTGGACTTATTTTTGTTTCAAAGTTGATTTTCAATGAAGCAGATCTTTCAGTGGAAAATGGTTTATCATTAAAAAAGTTGAAGTTAATAGAAGAAAAAATAAGAAACACTTTTAGATCACAAAATATCATTGAATTTGAGTATTTTAATCCTCTTGTATTAATATTAGATAAGAATGATTTATCTATTTTTGTTAAAATAATCACAAAAATATCTGTTTTCTTATTCAGTTTAACTATGAATCCCATTTATTTATTCGATTATCTATTCCAAAGAATTATATCTCCCATTTTCAGGCATAAATCCGGAGAATATTATACACCTTCTTTTTTAGTAGAAAAAATGGTTGAGGAAAGTTATGTTCTCGGAGATTCTGTCCTTGATCCCTGCTGTGGCTCAGGAAACTTTCTAGTAGGTATTATATTGAAGATTTTATCATTCAATGTAAAAGAAGAGGAGAAGATTAGTGCCATTAACAAAATTTGGGGATTCGATATTAATCCAATCTCACTCTATTTATCGAAGATTAACGTTCTATTCCTAAGCAAAGACTTTAATTCTGATATCAAAATTAATTTATATGTCTGTGATTTTCTTTTTGATAGTAAGGATAAGTTAAAAAACAAATTTGATCTAATAATTGGAAATCCTCCTTGGTATACCTACAGAGATGCAGAATCTAAAGAACACCAAAATGTTTTAAAAAGTCTTGCTGAAAAATTAGAAATTAAACCTCGTCCAAAAAATATATTAAATTTGGAAGTTTCCACCTTATTTTTTTATAAAGCAAATTATTTCATGAAAAATAAAGGTAAAATCTTTTTTGTTATAACCAAAGGAGTGATTACAGGTTCACATGCCTCCAGATTTAGGTACTTTAAAGGGTTCTCAGATATTAAAATATGGTTATTCAATAAACAAGTTGAAAAAATATTCAATATCGACTTTATATGTCTGTATGCTCATAAATCTCTAAATGGTGAAACATTAATTCCATATGAAGTTCCATCTTACTATTTTTATTTAGACAATTATAATATAAATGAAAAAAATTATGACAAAACATCTTTAAAATTGAAAAAAGAAGAAATTTTTATCCCTTTCTCAATTGAACAAAAAGGAGAAAAAGTCTATGTTAAGAAACTAATTCCAAAAGAGAAAAAGGATGATTTGTTACCACTAGGAAAAAGTATCTATAAAGACCTTTTTCACAAAGGTGCTGATTTAAATCCTAGAAATTTAATATTTGTAAATGAGTATAATATTAACGATACATTAGCAAAAATTAATCCCGATGAACGAATCTTCAAGAAATCCAAAACTCCCTGGAATAAAAAAGAATTTAAAGATGAGGTCATAGAAAAAAAATATATATTTAGAGTAGTGAAAAGCACAGAATTAGTTAAATTTTATATTTATGACACCTATAAGGTTTTTTTACCTCTCTCTAAAGATGATCTGAGCTTTATATATGTTAATTTAGACAAAAATGCTAAAATTTTCTATGATAAAATAAATAATATCTATTTGAATTATAAAAAGGAAACCACTACTCATAAATCCTTAATAGAAAACCTTGATCGTTGGTCAAAATTAATCAATTCTAGACAATTATCAAAAATTAAAGTTGTCTATAACAATTCTGGTTCAATTGTAAACTCCGCGGTGATACAAGGTGATTTCTTAATAACAGGAGATCTCAGTTTTTATGATACTATCAATCTTGATGAGGCTTTCTATTTATCAGCAATCTTAAATTCAAATATTTTAACAGAACAAATTAGAATCATGAAAAGTTCACGGCACATATTTAAATTACCTTTTAATATACCTATTAAAAAGTATGATCCAAAAAACTCTATACATCAAAAATTCGCAAAACTAGGTAGAGAAGGTAATGAAATTGCTAATTCATTTGCTAGGAATGTTTGCCTAAAAAGTAAAGAAATACCCTCTAAAATTAAAATTCAAAAGATATTAAAGAATGAATTAAAGCCAATTTTAAGTCAAATTGACGAACTTTTGATAAAAGAATTAAAACCTCCCTCAAACTAAGAATAAATAAAAATTATTGAAGTAGAACACGATATTCTTCACTAGTTTAAATAATATATCCTATAATTTGAATAAAATAAAATTTTGAGATATTAAAATAAATAGATGATTTAATTTTTATTATATATTATATTCCTATTCAAAACGAATCGTCAATATATATGCGGAATTTTCTATTTAAGGTGCTCATTTGCGGTGAAGGTGGAGTAGGTAAAACTTCACTATTAAGAAGATATGTAGATGGTTTCTTTGATGATAGCACAATTATGACTGTCGGTGTTGAGTTCTTTGTAAAAGAGATTACATTCGATGATGTTCATTGCGCTCTACAGCTTTGGGATTTAGGCGGGCAAAAAAGATTCAGATATCTTATTGAAAATTATGTTATGGGAGCACGAGGGGCATTACTTCTAGTGGATTTAACAAAAATGCCGAAAATAGGAGACATACTAGAATGGGTAAATATAGCTAGACTTCATGACATAAATCTACCAATCATATTGGTTGGATCTAAAAATGATTTGGAAGATTTAATAGCTATCGATGATGATAGTGCTCTACATATTAAGAATACATTTAATATGCTTGAATATATTAAAACTTCTGCTAAATCAGGCTATAATATTGAAGAGCCTTTTAAAATACTAACAAAAAAATTAATTGAAGTTAGCAAATATTAAAAATGGTAAAGAATATTTAAGGATCATGAAAGATCAAATAGTTATCCTAGGATCTGGTGGAGGTAGACATCATATTCGCACACAATATCGAGCTACAGGTGGATTTTTATTCAAGTTTATGGGAAACCAAGCTCATATCGATCCTGGACCAGGAGCTATTGTAAGACTCAATCAATATAAAGAAGACCCTGTAAAGACAGAGTTATTCATAATTACACATGCACATGTAGACCATTACAATGACATCAGTGCAATAATCGAAAGTTCAAGAGAAATTTTACACGATAGAAATTATAACTATTATAAAAAAGGAGTTTTAATAACTACATCAGAAGTAGTGGAATTAATTTCAGATTATCATCTTAATATGCTTGAAAAAATAGTAAGATTTAAGGCAGGTGATAAGTTCAATTATAAGGGGGCAGAAATTATTGGAACTAGAGTTATTCATTCACCTGTTAATGAAGGATTTGGTGTAATCTTTAAACTTAAAGAATATTCTCTAGCCTATACTAGCGATACTATGGTATTTGAGGACTTCGTTAAGCAATATTCTGGTACTGATATTCTTATTTTAAATCTTTTACGTCCTGATTCAATAACTTGTAGAAGACATGCCTGTACTGATGAAGTTATTCCATATTTAAACCGAATTGAGCCTACTCTAAAATGCTTAATTATTACTCATTTTGGATCAATGATGGATGGCCCACGTTCAAATAAAAATTATGTTCCGAGCCAAGTTAAAAAATTGCAGGAGAACACAAATATAAAACACATAATCGCTGCTGAAGATGGGTTAAAGATACATTTAAATAATTTATTAATATAATTTTTTGAAATGAATTATTTCTCAATAATTTTTGACATTTTTGTTATAAAAATGCCGATTTTTTGTACAAATTCTTATTCCGTTATATTAGAACATATATAAAATATAATCATTTCATTTTTAAGTTAATAATCCTATTCTATTGTAGGAAGGGAATCTTAACAAGATAACCATGTAAACATTGGATTTCGCCCTCTATTAAACTCTCTGAGTTTAATTCTCTCCCTGATTTTATTAATTTAGCATGGTTTTCTTTTTCCCTTACCTTTTCTTAAATTCCATTACAAAGAAGCAAAAAACTTTATTTTCCTTTGTGCTAGTAATTTATTATTAATTCTATCGTAGAATATAGAATCATTAAACTTATTAGAAATAATAGAATCTAGTTGTAAGTTCAAAAAATGTTATTCATCAGCTATCCAGTGCCGACAAACAATACATTGAAGAATTTTTTGAAATTCAAGCTCCTTAGAATTGTTGGTTCTGATCCTTCTCGTGATCATTACGTTTCCGCACTTGGTACATATTGTTAAGTCTTTTGGTTTTAATTTATGTACAGTCACGTATCAGATCACAATTAGCTGATTGATATTATTAAAGGTTCAACTACCGGTTTTACCAAGTAAAATTTACAATTTGCCGATAAAACAACCCTTTTTTAGATATTAATAGCTCTTTAATTATTTAAATATGTGTTTAAGTAAATATGTTTGTTCTTATTGATTTAAATCTTCGCTGTTATCTATATTTTTAAGAATTGCTATGATAATTGCTATAAAGATTAATATACATCCAATCCAACCAAATATGGATAATATTACTCCTCCAATAAGGAAATCAAATAATACAGCGAACACAGGTTCTAAAGAGAAAATGATCGCAGTTAGGGTCGCACTTACATGCTGTTGGCTCCAATTTTGAAATAAGATTGTTAAGGTCATTACAATAATTCCCATATAAATCATTACAAACCAGAAACCAGGAGAAAATGATAAGTTACCATAGGATTCTTGAATTAAAAAAGAAAAAATGAAACCTGTACCGCATATTACAATTATTTGAATAATTGAATAACAATAAATATCAACTAACTTTACAAATTTATCATTATAGATAATATAAAATGCCCAAAAAAAAGCGCAGACTATGACTACTAAATCCCCCATTATTATCCCAGATTTACCTTCTAATAATAGAAAAACCATCCCCCCAACAGATAAGGCAACTGCAATCCAAATTCTTTTATTTACCGGTTTTTTGAATACGAGCCATGCGATAAATGGGACAATTATAACACTCAATCCAGTTATAAATCCCGTTTTACCGGGTGTAGTTGTTTGAAGACCAATCGTTTGAATAGCAAAACCAAAGAAGTAAAGCATTCCTGTGACTAAACTCATTAAAGCAAGGTGTTTGTTAAGATGCTTCAGATGTGGGAAGAAGGGAATGAATCCAACAAGAGCGATTGCAAATCTTAGACCAATATAAAAGAAGATTGGAATGTCTTGTGTAAGATTTTTTGTAAAAACAAAAGATGTACCCCATAATACTGTAGTTAGAATTAGTAAAGCTATAGCGATTATACGGATTTTAGATGATCTTAGTGTGGGTGTATTTTCTGCCATAGTCTCTTTAATAAAGGTTTAAGTAATTATTGAAAATAAAAGTATAATATAAATTATTCTAAGTGTATAAGTTTCTTAGGAACATTCTCCATACGTTTTATTTAAGGTCTTATTGTACAAAATTACCAAATCAAACCTAAATATACGATTTCAATATATTCTATGCATAATTTGCATAATTGAAATATTGAATATTTAAATTGGAGATATTCATATTAAATTCAATATAATTTTTTTCAATTAAAATGAATTTTAGGAAGAATTAGGTGATATTTTGACTAAAAGTTATTCAGAAATTAATGAAAAAATAAAAAGTGGCAATGCTGTTGTATTGACTGCTGAAGAAATGGTTAAATATGTTGAGAATAATGGAGTAAAAGTAGCTGCAGAAGAGATTGATGTGGTAACAACCGGAACTTTTGGGCCAATGTGCTCTAGTGGAGCTTTTCTGAATTTTGGGCATTCAGATCCTCCAATTAAGTTTGAACATTTGTGGTTAAATGATGTACATGCATACCATGGTAATGCTGCTGTTGATTGTTACATCGGTTGTACCAGAATGTCAGATGTAAAACGTTTCGATTATGGTGGAGGTCATGTAATTGAGGATCTTGTTGCAGGAAGACCTATACGACTAAGAGGTAATTCTTATACTACCGATTGCTATCCTCTAGCAGAAGTGGATACAGAATTTACTATAGATGAAATTAATCAAGCTATTTTGTGTAATCCCAGGAATGCCTACCAAAGATATGTATGTGCTGTTAATAGTTCTGATAAGACATTGTATACATATATGGGTAAATTGTTACCCCATTTTGGAAATGCTCATTATGCTGGTGCTGGAAGTTTAAGTCCATTAAGTAATGATCCAGATTATGAGACAATAGGTATTGGAACAAGGATTTTTTTAGGAGGCGGGATTGGATACATAATTGGCGAAGGTACTCAGCATAGTCCAACTAATCAATTTGGAACTTTGTTTGTAAAAGGTGACCTCAAGCAAATGGATGCTGAGTTTTTACGTGGAGTTATGTATAAAAATTATGGGACTTCTCTATTTGTTGGCGTGGGAATTCCGATCCCTATTTTAAACGAAGGGTTAGCTAAGAAAACTGCAATAAGTGATGAAGAACTCTTTACTGATGTAGTCGATTACGGAATACCCAGAAGGGATCGCCCAAAACCGAGAAGAATTAACTATAAAGAATTAAAAAGTGGTAATATAGAATTAGACGGTAAAAAAGTAAAATGTTCATCTTTATCTTCACAATTTCATTCTCGTAAAATAGCGTCATTACTAAAAAAGTGGATTCAAGATGGTAAATTCTATTTAAATCCTCCTGCTGAAACACTCCCAACAGATACAACTTTTAAACCAATGAAACAACTCACAAAATTAAAATTTGTTAAAGATTTAAAGAAAAAAGCAGAAATTTGTTATGAGGATTGTGATATAAAAGAGGTTGCTCAAAAGATAATCAGAGAAAATATAAATCATATTGTGATTACAGATAGGGAAAATAATTTAAAAGGGATTGTAACCAGTTTTGACATTACTAAGGCAATTGCGAATGAAGAAGATGACTTAAACGCAATCATCACTAAACGTGTAATCACAACTTCTAATGATGAGCCAATAGGAAACGCAGCACGATTAATGAGGCAGAATAATATTTCTGCGCTACCTGTAATTGATGAAAATAAAAAAGTTGTAGGAATAATAACATCTGAGGAGTTGATGTAAAGATGACAATTATTAACATATCTATTCCCTTCGGATTGGTTAAAGATATCGATGATTACTCGAAGGTTGTTAATGATATCCTAAAGCACGATATTACTTTTAATATCCTAAAATTTTCTACGGGTTCAGCAGGTATTAATTTATTACTTGATATTCCTGAAGAAAAAGTAAAAACAATAACTGAGTCGCTTATAAAAAGTAATATAATTGTAAATAAAAAAGGTCGAGTTATTGTTGATATTGAAAAATGCATAGACTGTGGTGCGTGTATATCTCTATGTCCAACAGATGCATTAAATTTTAATGGTGAAGAGAGATTAGAGTTCTCCTATGAAAAATGTATTGGCTGTTTATTATGTTTAGACTCATGTCCACGGTATGCAATAGAAGAAATGTAAACCTAATTCATTATCCCTTACTTAATGGGAGATGTACATAGAAAGTTGTTCCTTTTTTATTCAAAGACTGAAATTCTACTTCTCCTCCCAGATATCGTTCTGTGAGCAACTTCACGCTATAGGTGCCTATTCCTCTCCCAGGTCCTTTTGTTGAGAAGGATCTCTGAAAAATCTGACTTTTTACGCTCTCTGTCATAACACCAGAATTATGTACCCAAAAACTTATTTTTTGATTTGTGATTTTATTCCCTATCTTCACAGTTTCACCAGGTTGACTTGCCTCTAATGCATTTTCAAGTAGATTTATCAGGATACGAGATAAAAGACTTGAATCTGTTTGGAACATAACTGATGTGGAATTACTATCCAGTTCAATTATTTTTTTTTCAGTGATATCCTTCGAATTCATAAGATCTAAAGTTGACTGTAAAATTTCTAAAGAATTATGGTTTTTAAGATCTATAATTAGTTCATTGTTTTCAGCAGCTATCAGATCCCTTTGAGTTAAAAACTCCTCAACCAATATTTGAAAAGACTTCTTAATTCGATGGAAAAATTCGTTTTGATCTGAATTTAAACCTTCAAGGGGAAAAAGTTCAATCAAACCTTTTATGACTGTTATTAAATTTAACAAATCATGTAGAAAAGTCATCTCTAGTAGCTCTCGACGCTTTAGATTGCTAATATCTGAGAGGAAAACCATTACAAATACCTTATCCTTTAAATTTAATGGTTGGGCTGTTATATTCAAATCAAATGAAATTAAATCTCCATCAAAATTGGATGTAATACGACTCTCACAAGTTGTTGTTTTGTTCTTTTTCAGGCTCTCAAGTACCGCGTTTACTGCACCACAGTAACGACAAGCTTCGCCAGTACCACATCCATGAATGAAATCTCTTGAATGAATGCACTTAAATATTTCTCCGGGCCTTGAACCCATAGCGGCTTCAATATTTTTAATACCTAACATCTGAAGAATTTTCTGATTTAAAAAAACTACTTGGCGCTCTTTATTAACAATAAGTGCCATATTCGGTATAATATTAAGAATCTCTTCAAAATGAGTATTAAAAATTACTTTTACTTCCTCTCTAATTTCCTCAAGACTCTTACGTTCTGCAGGAGCATAATGAGTATCTAGTTCTTTTTTCATAAATCATAAATGTAGAGAAAGAACTTTTTTTTAAGTTTTTAGTTAAATTATGTTTGAAAAATTAAATGCTAATTAGGCTCTCCAAACTAAGATTTGATAAAGATAGGATCTTTTCTTCTTTTAAATTACTCTTTGGTTATTATTTCAAAGATTGCATCAAGTCGTGGGGTTTTTCTACGAAGTGTAATACAGCGTTCCTCTTCACATCCTCTTAAAATTGCTATTAATTCATTTAAGTGGATGGTAGGAATATCTAATTTATTTCCATATAATCTATGCATTTTATCTCTATATTCCGGTTTACTCAATGTATATAAACAAGTAGGACATGGAGTTACTAAGAAATCCGCCCCTACCGCTTCTGCGCTTTGTAATTTATTAAAGGTTATTTTTAATGCCTCTTTGGGATTGATCAAAAGTTGAGAAGCACCCCAACCACAACAACTCTCTTTTTCTTGATAATCTACTGGGATACCCCCAAATAATTTTATTAATTCATCAAGTTTCGTTTTATCCTTCAAATAAGGCTCAAAAGATCTCTTATCTCTTGAGAGGTTTAAGTAATGGCACCCATAATGCACTGCTACATTTAAATCCTTTAAATCGAATTTTAATGAGTTTAATACATCATTTTTAATCAAATAAAAGAAATCTAAATCATGAATGAACCGAACACTTGGACTTTCTAAGATTTTATATTTCTCAGGATTATTATTACTTACTTTTCCTTTTAATCTATTTAATATTTCATTAGTCTTCTTGAAAACTTCTTGATTTTTTAAAAATTCACGACCTCTCATAAGAGAGTTATAACACCCGTTACAACTAAATAGTACTAGATCTGCTTGTCGGTTAAGTTCATAAAGATTTCTTTCATTAATAGCACTAAATTGAGCACGAGTAATCAAATTTCTTTGAAAAAAAGTGCCACTACAACAAGACTGGCTAGCACAAATACTTACCTGTAAATCAAGCTCTTCGAGAAAATCTTGGATCCCCCATCTTACACCAGGGAAATATTTTTCGAGACATGCTTTAAATAGACAGAGCTTTTTATTCTTAAAAAATTCTAGAGGATTATCTGAATATATTCTCTCAATTTCTTCTAAATCCAAGGATAGATTACTTTCTATCATATCTCTTTAATTTATGATTACTTCTTCTTCCTTTTTTTATTTTTATTGGCATTACTTGCTTTAAACACATATTTTATCCGAGCAAAGCTACAAATTTCATTTAATTCATCAATTCTTTCTTTTGGAAGAGGATCTCCTAAAGCCTCTTCAACGACAACCCCTGAAGTTAAAAATCGTTCAGACATTTCAACATATTTTCTCAAATCGTTATATCGTGGTCCAAATCCCTTTTTAAAGCTTTCATTCCTCAAATTTATAATAAGTAATGGAATATTTATGTTTTCTTTTGGGCAAACTCTCTTACATCTTTCACATAAATAACAATACCAAATGTCAGAATCTTTTAAAACACTTCTATCCCCTTGAAGAACCTTTATGATAATTTCTCTTATATTAAAGTTCGATATTTTAGCAGCAGGGCAATCACCCACGCATTTACCACAACTCCAACAAGCTATTATATTTTTGTTATCTTCAACATCATCTACTAGTTCATTATAAAAATCCCAGTTCCATTCTGAATCTGTGTATTCATCCATTTTCCTATTACTAGACAATTTGGTATTTCTTATAAAAATAAGGATTTTCAGGCATAAAAAGAATTGTAAATAAAATAATAAAAAAATAAGATTGATTTTATTAGAGTCGATTATTATTATATCTAAGAAAGATATAATTTTTTCCGGATATCTTAATGAGCCGATAATGAATGAACCTATTCAGTGATTTTGAATTAAAAATAATTTGGAGATTATTCAATGGTTCAATTTAAAGATGATAATATTTATTTGAAAATTGTATATTATGGAATGGGAGGATCTGGGAAAACCACTATACTTGAAACCCTCTATCAATTAACAAAGGATGGGAAAAGAGAAATTGTTCCTGTTAGTGATCTGCAAAAAATAGATAGGACAAGTGGTGCCACCCTTTATTTTGATAGAGGTATTTTTCAATCTACAAAGAAGAAAAAGATTTATTATCGCGTTTACACTGTTGCAGGTCAAAAATCCTTTTCTACACTCCGAACTAAAGTTTTAAATCAACTCGATGCAGAAACTGATGCTGTTATTTTTGTTGTTGATTCTCAAATAAAATTCTTTGAGGATAACATTGAATTCTTGTTAGAGTTAAAAAATATAACAAATAATAGACTCATTAAAGAAATACCATTTATAATCATGCTGAATAAACAAGACCTTAAAGAAGTTATTGATCATAATGATTTTATCCAGATTTTAAAACAGGAAGATCTATGGTATGATCCTAAACATGAACTGTATATCTGGAATCCATTAATTTATAAAACTTGTGCGTTATTTGATAAAGAAAAAGATATATATCGTAGTTTTTATGAGATTGCTCGGAGAACTGGACTATATCATATCTATGGAGACGGAGAAGCCCCAATCAATAAGAAATTTTCAGACCCCACCCTTTTAACTAAATAACTCATACCTTTTTCAATAAAAAAAATATAGAAATAACAAATTTTATTGGTCTATTCCTTTTTTATAAATATTGCAGATACCCAAGTTGGTAGTAAAAAACCCCAATAGAACTCTAAGGCACTAAAAATTAATAATACACGAACCACTACAACCATTATTGCTAGAAGCGGATCTGTTGGGTCTTCAAAAATTGTTCCTAATAATGAATCTAATATAGCTGCTACAGTAAAAGTAAGAAAAGCAGCACGCAGTAATTTTCCTTTGAGCCTTACTTCTCGATCACCTGACTTAACAGATTTTTGAGCAAAAATTACACCTGTCACCAGCATTATTAAGATAACTACTAATAAATAAATAGTGATAAAAACACCAAATTCGACAGTAAAGGGTCTATCAGGATTAATGATTCCAATTAAGTCCATATCAATAAAGAAAAGAGTAAAAAATACAATCTCAAACAGAATTGAGAGAACAACTGTAATTAATATCACTTTCTTTTGTGCCTTCCGCTTGATCATGTCTGTATAGGCTGTTAACCACGTTAAAAGTGCAATAGGAATAAATACATTTCCAATAATAAAATACCATCCTACATGTAATGATTCCTGAATAATTAGATTCATTAAGAATGAAATTGAATCAGGCATCCACGGATTTGCTACTCCAATCCATGAGATTCCGACTAATATATATAACCGGTTCTTATGTTCAAAATATTTAGATAGTATCGTTATCCCTATTATTAGAGAAATAATTACAAATATTAGAGAAAAACTTCCTTGTAAGACGTCAACTAATTCCATTTATATTCCTCGGATTAAATTTCATTTAAAGAATAATGCAATAAAATTAGATTTCTGGATATATATATATTATTATTTTCTTTAAATTGACCTTAGAATGATAAATGATCTCAAAACTTTTTATACGATTTCATAACTTATAGTAGAAGGCGTTTTTATATCCTCTGTTAATAGTTTTAAGTGAGCAAAGTATTCATTTAAAGAAATTTCTTGGCTTTGATATCTTTTCATTAGTTTATTGATAATAAAATAGGGTTTAAATTTTATAAATCGAACATCTGAG
>JBHLNR010000271.1:0-4011 GCA_048941385.1 Promethearchaeota archaeon | reverse complement strand
CCTATCCACATTTCGAGCATAGTAAGCCCGACAACAGCAAAATAATAAGTAAAAACGTAGATGGTAAATGCTTGATAAGTTATTTGATCTGGGAAAGCATTTGTGCCAAAAAATATTCTTTCTTTTAACGGTACTTTTCTTTCACTCATTTAATATCCCTAAATGTAAAATCAAATTTGTATTAAATTATAATTAAATGTATTTAGATTTTGATCTTTTTAAAACTATAGTAAATTCAATGTAAAAAGTCAAAGTGCAAAATATTCATTTAATTGGCATCATATTCTAACTTAAAGCAAAAGAAATTTGAGTTAATATGACTGATTTAAGTATAGAAGTTACTTATTTTGAAAAAGGTGGACCACAAAATACTGATAAAGCATTAGAGATTGCTAAAAAATATGCTGATCAGTTTGGTGTTAAAGATATTGTTATTGCTAGCACAACTGGTACAACTGCCGAAAAATCATTAGACATTTTTAATCCAAATGATTATAACATGATCGTTGTAACGCATTCATACTATTTTGCCGGAGCAGATAAAAAACAGGAATTCCCAGAAGAAAAATTAAATACATTAAATCAAAAAGGATTAAAATTCTTTATTGGGACCCATGGGTTTGCTGGTCCAGAAAGGAGTATTCGAATTTCGTTAAAACAATGGGGTCCTGTTGAGATTATGGCTAAATATATACGTACTGCCTTTAGCCAAGGGGTAAAGGTCTGTATGGAAATGGCAACGATGGTAACTGATGCAGGATTAATCTCTGATATTGAAAAAGATATAATTTGCGTCGGAGGAACTGGACGTGGAGCAGATACAGTGTGTCTCATTAAGCCAATGCCTACAAGTTTGTTTCATCAACTACGAGTGAAAGCTATTTTAGCTAAGCCAATTTAAAATTAAATTAAGTAAAAAAGGCACAAAAAAAATAAAGATTTATTAAATAATACCTAATTTTTTTCCTACTTTTTCTATCGCACTTAATGCCATCGATAGATCTTCTTTAGTGAGTAAGGCATTCATTTGTACTCTAATTCGAGATAATTCTTTAGCAACCATTGGAAAAACTATGGGAGTACCATATATGTTTTCTTCTTCAAAGAGGATTCTGGCTAGTTCTTGGGCTTTTCCAGGATCGCCAATAATTAATGGTATAATTGGTGTCTGTGAGTTTCCGGTGTTATATCCCATGCTTTGAACTTCTGATTTAAAGTAGTTCGTGTGTTCCCATACTCTTTTTACGTGTTCTGGTTCAGTTTCAACGACTTCAATCGAAGCTATGTTTGCAGCTACAACTCCAGGAGGATGGGCTGTACTTAAAAGATATGTCCTACTTTTATTTGCACAAAATTCAATTAAAGCTTTCGAGCCTGCTACAGTGCCCCCAAAAACACCGAATCCCTTACTCATAGAACCTCCTTCAACATGAACTTTACCTTGTAGATTGAAATGGGCTACAATGCCCCGACCCTCTCCGAGTACTCCTTCCCCATGACAATCATCAACAAATATCATAGCTCCAAACTCCTCAGCAACTTTAACGATTTCATCTAAAGGTGCCATGTCGCCATCCATGCTAAAGACACCGTCAGTTATAATACAAATTCTCCTGGCTCCTTCTTTTTCAGCTTCCTTTAATTGTCTTTCTAAATCTCCTATATCACGATGTTTATAGATAATTCTTTTCGCTCCAGATAGCCTTACTCCATCTATAATAGAACCATGATTTAATTCGTCTGAGACAACGATATCAGGTTTTCCAACTAACATGGGAATTAGTCCAGAATTTACAGCAAATCCTGTTTGACAAAGAAGTGAAGCTTCTACTTCTTTAAACTCTGCAAACTTTTGTTCAAATTGTTTTGTTAAATCAAAAGAACCTGCAATAACAGGAACAGCACCAGCACCAGCACCATACTTTTTGGTAGCTTCAATAGAAGCTTGGATTACTTTTTGATGTGTCGCTAAACCAAGGTAATTGTTAGTATTAAGCATTAGTACTTTTTTTCCATCAACAGTAGAATGTGGTTTCGAACCTTCTTCAAGATATCGAATAATCCATTCCAGATTATTTGCTCTTAAATCAGCCATTTCTTCCTTAAGGAAAGCCTCAGGATCTCTTTTCATAAAATCATCTCTTCACGTTATTTTTATTTCAGAAATTAATACTTTAAAGGTATATAGATAAGTATATTAGTTTTTCCCATATTAAAAGAAGATTCAATAAAAGAGAAACAAGGCATAAACCTTTTTTAAAAGATTAGATTAGAAATAATACTAAGACTTTTAAAATAAAGTGCTGATAGAAATGAGAAAAATATTAGTAATAGGGGCAGCTGGACAGATTGGATCTGAACTTGTGCCAGCCTTAAGAAAAAAATATGGAAATGATAACGTAATCGCGACAGGAAGGAAAACACCTTTACCTAAAATAATAACAGAAAATGGACCAGTCATATATCTAGATGCAAATGATAAAGAATTACTCTCAAAAGCATTATTTGAGTACGATATTAACATAATTTTTCATATGGCTTCAATCTTGTCTGCTACAGGAGAAAAAATGCCTCAGATTGCATGGGATATTAATATTAATGGGTTAATAAATGTTTTAGAAGCTGGAAGAAGCTATAATATAGATAGAATAATTTGGCCAAGCTC
Source organism: Promethearchaeota archaeon (assembly GCA_048941385.1). Lineage (GTDB taxonomy): Archaea > Asgardarchaeota > Lokiarchaeia > Sigyniarchaeales > SOKP01 > Loki-b32. The sequence goes on along the minus strand of JBHLNR010000271.1, from coordinate 1,346 downwards.
TATTGCTGCTTTTGGACCTTCTACTCCGCGTGATAACACACCAAACACTACGGTTTTGCAACCAACGACTATGTATGGCATTACAAAAGTTTGCGGGGAGTTATTAATTGAATATTATTTTAAAAAATATGGTCTTGATACTCGTTCAATGAGACTCCCAGGGATAATTAGCAGTGAAACTTTGCCTGGAGGTGGAACTACTGATTATGCAGTAGAAATTTTTTATGAAGCAATAAAAAATAAACATTACACGTGTTTTTTAAGAGAAGATACGATCTTACCGATGATGTATATGCCCGATTGTAATAAATGTATGATTGATCTTCTTGAAGCAGAGGCGTCTAAATTAAAACGTCATGTTTATAATATAACAGGATTTAGTTTTTCTGCAGGTGAACTTGCTGCTGAGATTAAAAAACATGTTCCTGACTTTCAAATCAGTTATGATCCTGATTTCAGACAAGAAATTGCAGATTCATGGCCAAAATCGATTGATGACTCTCTAGCTCGAGAAGAATGGAATTGGAATCCGTCCTATGATCTAGCTTCTATGACAAAGGATATGATTGATGTCTTAAGTAGACGACTTTAATAATTTTTTTTGCTTTTATTTTACGAAATCACATAATATAATACATATACAATATATTGATATAAATGAATCAAGAATCTAAGGATTTAACAATTGTAAGTGTAGATTATTGGTCAGATTTTGCAAAAGAATTAGTAAAATTTGCAACTTTAAAATCTAATGGTAAGATACTTGATGTAGGCACAGGAAGTGGTGCTTGTTTAATTGCTGCTGTAGATAAATTAGGTGAAAATTGTCATTTAGTTGGTGTTGATAAAAATGAAGCTAAAATCTCCCTAGCAAGAAAGAATTTCAAAAATATTGTTGTAGAAAGCGCTCAATTCAGGACTATGGATGCATCTAATTTAAAATTCGATGATATTAGTTTTGACAATATTTTATGCGGTTTTATAGGTTTTAGTGATTCTTATGATTTTAAAAATAACCAATTTATTGGTAAGAATGCAAAAATGAAAGAGATTTTTAGAGTGTTAAAATCAGGAGGAGAAGCCGCTTTTAGTACATGGGAATACCAACAAGATATTGAAGTCGCAAGAGGGTTGTTACAAAAATATCTCAGAGATAAAAATATGAAAAAAAATAATGATATTGAAAATTTATCCATCAGTTATAGCAAAGAGTCAGTTGATGGCTTTAAATTGATTATGAAAGATGCAGGATTCACCAATATCAAGATTGTCTCTAAAAATTATAATATAATTTATAAATCTGCTGATGAATGGTGGGATATAATGGAATACGCCGCTTGGATAAT
>JBHLNR010000066.1:0-16849 GCA_048941385.1 Promethearchaeota archaeon | reverse complement strand
CTCTCGCAGCAACTTTCTAGATTACAATTACGCGGCTATCACGCTCTATGGCTCAACTTTCCAGGAGTATTCATCTTTTCTAGGGAAGTCGTACGAGGTCCACACACCACATTTCCCATAGGTTTCCCTAGGGATTCGGTTTGATCTGTTCCGTTTTCGCTCGCCGTTACTCACGGAATCACTATTGTTTTCTTTTCCTCCTGATACTAAAATGTTTTACTTCTCAGGGTTCCCCTTCCCTTGTGGGAATCTTGCGGATTATTAGGCCGCAAGCGGATGTCCTATTCGAGAATCTCGGGGTCAGCGTCTTCATGCGACTAACCCGAGCTTATCGCAGCTTGTCACGCTCTTCATCGGTGCCCAAGCCAAGATATCCACCAAATAGCGGAGGCGTATTGGCGTCTAATTGAGGAAAGATTCAGATTGCTTGCCTAAGGGTTTGCGTATTCTGAATTGGTAAAAATTATTAAATCGAGACGATTAATAAGTAGACTTCAATAATATAGGGAGTATGTTCCTATGAGCACGATTTTTCATGCTTGGCTCCGGTTCGCTTAAACAAACCAATGTGATGGTCAGTTTAAGTACCCACGTCCTGTGGCGCCATTATTTTGACCGAAGTCTTGTATTGGCGTACTTCAGTGGGGCCTAAGCCAGCTATTGGTCATACGTCATTATTTTAATGAGGTATTTTTCTAACCAATAACTTGTCGATGAATGAAATTTTAAACATCAACGACGAAGTATAAGAGTAAGTGCTTGGTTAAAAATTTTACGGTCAAAATACAAAAAGTTTTAAAGCCAAATTCGGGGTTTTCCAATTTATTAATCAATGAGTTAATAATAACCTTAATCAGAATATACCTTAATTAAATTAGAAAACCCACTCAATTTTAAAGTTTAAATAGGAATGAAGTTATTTATTAGCATTAGGGATTGTTGATTTTGAAGATACCGAAGTGACTTCTATTTAAAGAGCTAAAAATGATGCAAAAGATATTGATTGGTACATCTGGATGGGGTTATGATGAATGGATCGGACCATTTTATCCTAGGAATTTGAAAAAAGAGGATTTTCTTCTATATTATTCTGAGATTTTTTTTACAAATGAGATAAATACTACTTTTTACAATACTCCTTCAAGGTGGGTTGTTCAAAATTGGGCAAATAAAACACCTAAAAACTTTCTGTTCTCAGCAAAGATACCTCAGACGGTTACACATGAGAAATTTTTAGATATAGATCTTTGCTTGAGAGATTTAAATTACTTTTTGGATTCAATGGAGCCATTAGTAGAAACTAGAAAACTATTATCTTTTTTGATTCAATTACCTCCAGCATTTAAGAGAAATGAGCATTTTGGAAACTTAAAAGATTTTATAAATAATTGGCCAGAGGATCTTGAGGAAAGAGAGTATAACTTAGTAGTGGAGTTCAGACATAAATCATGGATGGATGATGAGGTATTTAAGTTTTTGAAAGATAAGTCTTTAACCTATTGTGCTGTAATTGAGCCTTTATTACCTCCTAGAATGGATATAACCAATTCTGAATTGGCATATATTAGGTTTCATGGTTTTGGGGAGAAGATTTGGTTTGATTATTTTTTTAAGGAAGAAGAAATTAAGAAATGGGCACTTCCAATACAGGAGATAATCCCAAAAGCAGAAAAAATCGGAATTTATTTTAATAATCATTTTTCTGGGTATGCTGCGAAAAATTCATTTATGCTAATGAAAGAATTGGGAGTTCAGCCAAGGAATCCTCCCGATAAGGTCAATCTTTTAGATATTAAAAAGAAAACGGGAGAATATTCTAAAGGTCAAACAGACTTGGATAAATTTTTAAAATAATGTTGTAATCTTTGTTATAATTATTAGGTAAATGTAAAGGAAATTGAACAAAAAAACGATAAGAATTGGTTTTATTGGAGCAGGATCTATAGGGAGTTTATTTGGTGGATATCTGGCTAATATTAAATCTGATATTTACGAAATGGAACTATTTTTCTTCTGTATGAAAGAACACGCTGAAGCTATTGGAAAAGAGGGTTTAAGGGTTTATAAAAATCAATCTGTAAAAGAAATTAATAATATAAAGGCATATGAAAATGAGAAGCTTATTGAAGCAAGGTTAAAAAAGGATGAGGATTTTAGATTTGATTATATCTTCCTAACCACAAAGACATATAATATGGAAAATGCTGTTATTCAATATAAAAAACTTATTGATGTGAGCGACTGGTTAGTTATTTTGCAGAATGGGATTGGGAACGAAGATATTATTAGTAATTACGTATCGAAAATGAAAATAATAAGGATTGTAACTTCACATGGAGCTTTTTTAGAATCACCAGGGAATTTAATTCATACAGGAGATGGATTTACAAAAATTGGTTTTCCTTATCTTGAAATTATCAGTAATAATCTCTCTGAATTAGAAAAAGCAGATAGCAATCTAGCTATATTAAAAGATCTTCTTGAATCAGCGGGATTTGAAACGCAGATTGTTAAAGATATAATTAAAGAATCTTGGGAGAAGGTTTTTGTAAATGTAGGAATTAATGCTTTTGGAGCATTAACAAATTTGAAAAATGGTCAATTATTGGAATCTGAAGGATTAAAGCATTTGATGGGTGTAGCTGTTGAAGAAGCAGTTCAAGTTGCGAAAAAGAAGAAAATTCAGGTTTCAGATAAAGATTTTGTTGCTGAAATGTATGATGTTGCGAGAAAGACGTCAAATAATAAGAATTCGATGCTACAAGACATTTTGAATGGAATGGCAACTGAGATTGATTTTATTAATGGGAGAGTGTTGAGATATGCTCAAAAATTAGGTGTTAAGGTACCAATAAATGAATTATTAACTCACTTAATTAAAGGATTAGAATCTTCGTCAATCTAACTTTTTTTTGCTTTTAGGGTCATAAAATAAGCATTTTCCCCGTCTCGGTAATAATTTTTTTTGATATTCGCTATTTGAAAGTTAAATTGTTCGTAGAGTTTAATTGCATTGTAATTAGATACTCTCACTTCTAATACATATTCATGAATCTTATATCTCTTTATCGCTTGCATACTATTAGTTAAAAGACTTTTTGCGATTCCTCTCTTTCGGTATTCTTGAGAAACAGCAATTGAAACAAGATGCCCTTTATTAAGATATCGTAGACTATCAAGAGATGGACTTTTTTCTACTCTCCACATAATATAGCCAATAATTCTTCCTTGGCTATTTTGAGCAACAAGAAAAGATTCTGGATAATTATCAAGAATGCTTTTATAAAAGAAATAAGGATAGTCTTCTGGAAGTTCTTCTTCATTTACTTTAATTACGCCGTCTAGGTCATCCAAGTTACACCTTTTTATAATCACTTTATCATTACTGGGGGTACTTAAGGGATCAACGTTTAAGTCTTTATTAGTTGTCATTGTAATATGTGCTCAAAAGATTAACAAAAGAACAGTATTATTAATATATAAGTTATAATATTCGAAACATTTAAGTTTTTATGTCATAAGAGAATTCCATTTCATTCATTGAAGATTTTAAAAGCATCTATTTTTTGTTGCTCAATATAATCAATTATGAGATCAAGTGTATCTTGAATATTTTTTTTATTATCAAAATCCTCTAAGATCTTCTTTAATGCATCTTGATTTAATTTCTTTAATTCTTTTACCAGCTTTATCATTTCTGGTATAACTCTTATAATATTATCAACAATGGTTATATCTGCCCACAAAGCAGTTCGGCTTATTGGATTTAGATCTACAGCAATAACCTTTTTATTCAATTTTTTCAAAGCCTCCGTTCGGTCTCCATCTTCTAAAGGGACCATTACAACATCTGCTTCAGCTATAAGTTCAACCTTTCTTCTATTACTTTCAAGTCCTTTAAGCTCAATCAACTTTTCTTCATTTATTCCTTTGATATCAGTAGCTCCAGCGTTAGTTAGAGCCTTCTTGATTGCTTCAATTCTTCCTTCTTTAGGGTAAAACAAATTAACTTCAAGAGGGATGTTTAATAAATTCGAAAGAACCACAAGTTTTTTAGGTACTAGGGCAGCCACGTTTCCATTTACACTAATTACAGGCTTTTTTCCAATTATCAATGCTGCCACCGCTGCTCTTATCGCATTTTTCGCCGGTTGAGTTGTCTTTTCACCCAAGATATAATCAAAACACTCACCTCTACCATGAGCTATTAAGCCTGCTTCTGCAACCACTAAATTTTTCATACCTTCGATGATCTTATGCCTGTATTTTAAGCTTTCATATCGAGGGTGAGATTTAGGCACATTGGTGTTTTCTTTTTCATTCAAAGCCATTTTATTTCACTTCTATTAAATAAAGATCTTTATATAGATTGGTATAAAGAAAAAATATTAATTTTTTGTATAATTTTAATCTTTATTGATGAGTATGAGTGCAGGAGTAAAAAAGAAACCTAATGATTTAAGTATCTACAGAACTAAACAAAAATTGGATGAACTTAGGCAAAAAAAAGGGTTTCATACAGAATTAATTTCATTATATATTCCTCATGAAAGAAAAATTTCAGATGTAACTAATTATTTGAAGAATGAAATTAGTGAAAGTCAAAATATCAAATCGAAATTAACCAGAAAAAATGTATTAGATAGTATTAATAGTATTTTGGGACAATTAAGAAACATAAGAGAAGTACCAGAAAATGGGTTAGTTATATTTTCAGGTGCAATACCTCAAAATAACACGCCTGGTACAGAGAGAAATGAATTAACAATGGTAGTACCTCCTGATAGAATCACAACCTTTAAGTATCATTGTGCTAGTGAATTTTTATTATGGCCTTTAGAAGAAATGCTAATTCCTAAAGAAAGGTATGGCTTATTGGTAATTGGAAGAAAGGAGGCAGCAGTAGGTTACATAAAAGGGAATACTGTGGAAGTTATAAAGGAATTTACTTCAGGAATTCATTCAAAGCACACAGCAGGGGGTCAGTCGCAGAGGAGATTTGAAAGGTTAAATCAAGAAGCTGAAATTGCTTTCTATCGACGAATTTCTGAAACCATAAATGAAGCATTTTTAGAGTTTGAAGATTTGCAGGGTATTTTTGTAGGGGGTCCAGGACCTTCAAAAGAGAAGTTTGTAAAAGATGATAGTCTAGACTATAGATTAAGAGATAAAATAATTGATGTTGTGGATATTGGGTATGGTGGTTTTGAAGGAATAAGAGCTTTAATAGAAAAAGTAAAAGACCAAATGGAGAATATAAAATACATTCGTGAAAAAGAAGCTATGCAACGTTTTATGAAAGAAATTTCTAATGAAACAGGATTGGCAACTTATGGTTTAGAAGAGATACGAAGAGCATTAAATTTTGGTGCTGTGGATATGTTGTTGCTATCGGAAAAACTAGATATTCATGATGTAATATTAAGATGTTCAAATTGTGGATATAATGAAAGCAAAATAGTAAAGGAAAGGGAGTTAGAAAATTTCAGAGGAGAAATCCAAGAAGATATCTGTCCTAAATGTAGTTCAAACTCGTTCAAGATTGATGAAATTGTTTCTATAATCGAAGAACTTGGTGAAATAGCCGAATCAACAGGTTCAGATATAGAAATTTTAAGTACGGAAACAGAGGAAGGTGAAATGTTAAATAGCACCTTTGGGGGAATTGCTGCGATTCTTCGGTATAAGATTGATTATTAATTTTAGGAGAATTAAATTATAACATATTCTAGACCTTAAAAATAATTAAAAAGGGATTTTTCAAGCATGGAATTAAAGGATCTTTTATTGAATTTAAAAATGGTTATGTTTGGGGGGAAGGGGGGAGTAGGTAAAACCAGTTGTGCTGCGAGTTCAGCAATTTGGGCGGCAGAACATGGTCGTAATACATTGATAATAAGTACAGATCCCGCTCATTCGTTAGGAGATAGTTTAGGTGTTGAGTTGCCACCGGGAATACCCACTCCTATTGAAGGTATAGATAACCTTACTGCATTAGAAATTAACCCAAAAGCAAATATAGCAGAAGTTCAGGGATTAACAAATATAAATCCTATGGAAGAAATGGGGATGTCTGGATTAATGGAAAATTTCCCTATATTTGGGGATATGGAGGATTTAGCTTCAATGACACCGCCAGGAATAGATGAAGCTTTAGCTTTTGGGAAAATTTTAGAGTTCGTCGAAACAGACCATGGTTATGATTTAGTTATATTTGATACAGCACCTACGGGACATACACTACGGTTTTTAAGTTTACCAGAGACATTATCTGGATGGATTGGAAAGCTCATTAAAATGAGAATTAAAATTGGTAATATGTTTGGGGCTGTAAAGCGACTATTTACAAGGGAAGAAAAAAAAGAAGATAACACATTAGAAGTATTAGAACGATTGAATAATTCAATTATAAATGCCAGAGAAGATTTGACAAATCCTATTAGGAACTCATTTATCATCGTGATGATACCTGAAGAGATGGCTATAACAGAAACAGGAAGATTGTTAAATGAATTGGTTAAGAATAATATTCCTGTATCCAATATCGTTGTGAATCAATTATATCAAGATTCAACTGAACTTTGTGATTTCTGTAGAGCAAGAAGAGAAATGCAAAATAAAAATTTGTTAAAAATAAAGGAAGTATTTAGTGAGAATTTACATAAGAATTTGATTGAAGTACCATTGTTTAAAGAAGAAATAAGAGAATATGACAAATTAAAAGAAATGGGATATTATTTAATTGAAGAGTCTTAATCTTTTAACTCGTTTAAATAACTACAAAAAGAGCAATAAACTCCATTTGTACTTGGATATCCACAGGATTGGCATGTATGATATGCTAATTTTTCAGAATGATTATAAAGAATACCTGATAATTCTAGAAATCCATTAAGTAGATTGAATTCAATTTCGGCACTTGATTTTTTACATTCTTGAATAAATTCTAAGACTTTTTTCCTCATAATGGGATCTATTTCTCTATAGGGGCAATGCGAGGGATAATACTGGAACTTTTTAAGGTTTACATAAAGAAAGATCTCTTCTTCTGGAATTCTCATCAAAGGAGTAATTTTTTTTATGAAAAAATGACCTAGAACCGGGTCTTGCTCCTTATAAATATATTGATTGGCTATTAAGTGAAATCGTTTATAAAGAACGTTCATAAGAAATGTCTCTGCTATGTCTGTGAGATTATGTCCCATGGCTAAGACAGTTCCTTCTAGTTTTTTTGCCTCATCATTTAATAATCTTCGCCTTATGATTGCACAATAATTACAAGCATATTGGTAATCAGGAAGTTTTTTCTTAATGTTGATGATCTCATCCAAAGTATAGCCAACTTTCTCTTTAAAAGAGATGATATGATGTTCAATATTTAACTCTTTACAAAAATCAATTGCATTTTTAATACTATTGTCTCTATAACCCTCTATTCCCTCATCTATAGTTAAAGCTATAATTTCTTTTGGATTATAAAGCTTTTTTTGAATCATAAAGATATTATATAAGAGAGTAAAGGAGTCTTTCCCACCAGAGAGAGCAACAATAATCTTATCATTGGGTTGTAGCATCTTGTATTTTGAAATCGTTTTATAAATAATTTTTTCAATGTTTTTCTCAAAACAATTTGGACATAAATTTTCACCTGAATATTTTCTTTGAATTACAACTGAGTTGTTACAATAAGAACACTTACCTCTTTTTAAGAAAATTTTATAATTAGTCATTTGAACCATTCGAAAGACGAAAATCTATCATTAAATCCAAAAGAATAATCCACCAAACTTTATAAAAGATAATGCAAAATTCCCAATGATAATGAATAAAGATATTACTCGTAATGAATTGAGAATAGTCCTTTTAATCTTAGCTTTCTCATCATAATAATGTTCATAGGAGATTTCAATTATTGCATCTTCTTTTAATTGAGTATGTTCAGGAAGGTCTAATACAATAGTATCCATGAAACCATCTCCAATTTTATCAATGAGTTTATACTTATCTTCTGATAGTTCAATAGTACTTGATTCATATAATCTTAATTGGTCTTTTACTACAATTTTTATTGAATTTACTTTTTCAACACGATATTCAGAAAGCTCATACAATTTTTCTTGTTTTTTGAAATAGAACTTATCCTTTTTCTTCTTTAAGGATGATGAGTAATTTTCACCTATACCCCAGTTAATTAATTCCTTAACAAGCCGATCTCCGTCAAATATAGGTAAAGGTACCATATTAAACAGAGTGATGCTAAATGCAATCAAAAGGAGCCAAGACAACTCCCTTAACACAAATTCAGGAAAAAAACTAGTTAAAAATTTAGCAAAATCATTCTTGTGCATAAAATATGAGCTACTATAAATTCCTATATAAACACCAGTGGTTTCTACGTCCAAAGTCCAATTCATTGATTGTTTGCTAAAATTCAAATTTGTTAAATTAAAAGTGGTTAATACTTTCTCCAAAGTATCTCCATTTGAAACGTTTATAGGAATTCCGTTAATTTGGTCAACAATTAATCCCACAGTTAAATTTTTATCATAATTATTTCCCCCTTCCAGTTCAGAATAAATTTTTGTTATCTCTAATCCACTTCCATTTGAGATGTATTTATAATTAATGCCTATATTGTAGCGAGGGCCTAAAGTAACATTTTTAGCTAAAAACGTATCTGAAGATGGTCTATATATTTTTAAGGTTAAATTATCACCTACGGAACAGATTATGTCTGTTTTATTATTTAAAACACTAGAAAGAGAGATTCCTTTAAACTCATCAAGATTAACATACTCTGAATCAGAGGTTCCTTGTGGTTTAATCGCAATTATTACATCTCCCTTTGAAATGCTTCCATAGTTAAAGCCACCTTGTTCTTCTGTTAATACCAAATTTACACGTGGAACTTGTCGATAAAATGGTGAAGTCATTAGCGGAAAACATAGAATTAGGATAAAAGCGACCCCTGCTGTTATACCATTCACATATGTTCCTGCTGCTGCAATTCTTAGTCGCGTATATCTACTAACTTTAATTGAATTTGCTTCTCTCTCATCAATTTCAACAAAAGCTCCGAAACCAATGATATAAAAGAGACCTGCTCCAAGAACACCTGTTGATTTAATATCTAATCCATCTGAACTTGCAGCAATCCCATGAGCAAACTCATGAGTAGTAATTATAAATAAGAGAGGAAGAATAAGGTAGGAGAATAAAGGTAGATCTATTGTAACTCCTGGAATAAGGGGAAGAACCGCTTGTTCTATACGTGGTCTGAATAAAAGATTAATGAAATTTGTAAAAAAGAAATAAAATGCAAATATGACAAGTCCAAAAGAAATGAAGATTCCAATTGTCCAGAATATTCTCCAGAATTTAGGGGCCTTCCTTGATAACCTTTTTATAAGATTATTTAATTTCTTTGTTTTAAACATTGCTAGCAATGGGAAAAAAAGGTAGGTGGCACCTTCTTTCTTTCTTAGTAAAAAAGCTAACGCTAATACAATTAACCAAAAAATTAAAGATAAAATAAACCAAGGATTAAGAAAAAAATCGATAATCGATGCGTTCAATATAGTCATAAAGCTTAGGTTATATTCATTACAGTTTTATAAGGTAATATAAATTTGAAGTTAAAGTTTATGCTGTATTAAACAATAGTTTTAAAAAACTAAACCTTTTAGGAGTATTGAGTTCTTATACTATAATGAGGTATTTATAAAAAGTAAAACATTTAATTATGGGGTTTATATTGCATTATATATAACAACTATATATCAGACCAAAAATACCCTAGAGATAATTTCAAAGCGGGGTGGGCTAGCCTGGTTTATGCCGCAGGGCTCATAAATGGTATTACCACTCCATAGAGAAACCCTGAGATCGTTCGTTCAAATCGAACCCCCGCTACCATTATTTATTCCATTTCCTCTCAAGAACGATTCTAATATTATTCCTTTAATAAATATTTCTAAATTAAATGCAATTAAAATTATGTTATCAAAAATGGTTATTAGAACATTATGAGTGATAGGTCTAGTTATAAAAGAAATCCCGCAATACATTGTTGGATAAAACATATAGAAGAGGGGAATTATAATGAAACTCAGAATAATATTCATACCATCTTTGGAAAAGTTAAAAGAGTCCGACTAATTGCTACTATTGTAGATAAGAGTGAAAAATTAATAGAGACTGACGAATTTGAAATGGATTTGACAGATGATTCGAAGACAAATGTAAGATTAATTTTTAATTTGGATGATGCAACCGGTTTGATAAGAGCTTATAAAGATAAGGTTAATCCCGAAGAATTTTCTGATTATAACGTTGGTGACATCGTTGATGTTGTAGGTCGTGTAAGTAAAAAGGGAGGATATATGTCACTCTGGATAGAGATTTTTAACAAAGTGGAAGAACCTAATCTAATTCTGTTACGGAATGCTGAAATTATAAATAGAATCAAGGAAGGAGATATTGAGGAGGTCCCATCTCAAACTGATGTTAATAATCTGTTTGAAGAGGAATTTGATTTTGCAGAAGAAGATGATTTGAAAGAGAATATCTTTGCAATTATCGACTCACATTCTAAAAATGGGAGAGGAATTAATTTTGAGAGATTAAAGAAAGAAATGAAGATCCCTGATATCGAACTTCGATCATATCTAAATGATTTAATTTTAGAATCTCGTATTTATGAATCAGATAAGGATATTTTTGAATCATATTAAATTTTCTCAAATTTTAAATAAAGGAAAAATTTTTTTCTAAGGGATTATTTATTATTTATAAAAGAGAAATATAGATGATTTAACAATGGATTTGAATAATTACGAGGATTTATTAGAAAAAGCGTACGAAAAAATACCAGAAAATGTAAAAAAATCCTCAAGATTCGAGACACCTAAGGTGGAACTTAGGATAGAGAGTAGGAATACGTTTGTTACAAATTTCAATAAAATAATTAGTACACTTAATAGAGATAGAAGGCACTTTTTAGGTGTTTTCCTAAAGAGTGCAGGAACTATGGGGGAAGTTAGAGGGCAGCAATTGTTTTTAAAAGGTCAGTATAAAGAACAAGTATTAAATAGATTAATTGATAATTACACAAAAACCTACGTACTTTGTAAAATTTGTAATAAACCAGATACTCAAATTCAGAGAGAAGGTAAAAAACTTTATTTAAAATGCACTGCCTGCGGAGCTAGGGAAGAGATAAAAGAAAAATAAGAAAATTTAAACAGAAATCCCATGAGAGTATATCTTAAAATTCATGATAGAGATCAGCATGAAACTGTTGCTTGCTGTGATGAAGAACTTCTTAATCAAATTTTTAAAGAAGGAAATTTAAGAATAGAGATATCTAATCACTTCTATGGTGGAGATTTAGTTAATATAGAAGATGCTATAGATATTTTGAAACAAGCTTCTTTTTTTAATATAGTTGGAGAAAAAATAATTAAGAAGGCTATTGATTGCCACTTAATACCGAGAGAAGGAGTTCGGAGTATAAATGGCATTCCAATGGCCTTAAAGATGATGTTTTAATGCCAAACCGATTTTGTGCAATATGTGGAATAAGTATAGATGAAGATTCTCCGCATTTTGGGATGTGTCTTAAGTGTTATTTAAAAGAAAATCCCTTATATGAACTACCTGAATCATTTTCGGTGAATATATGTATTGATTGTGGTAAATATTCTAAGAAGGATACGTGGTTTGAGCCTGTTAATGATGATATGATATCAATCCTTCAGGAGATTATTCTTAAATTTATTTTGAAAACTCAAATTAAAAATGAACAAATTGAATTTTTAATTGAAATTAACGAAGATGATATTGAATATTCATCTAAAGATTTAATTAAAGCTGTTGAAGTACTAGTTAATGGAAGACTAAAGGATTCCAAATATATTTCTCATCAACAAACAATAAAATTAATTTTAAATCACATATTGTGTAGAGATTGTTCTAATTTAAGAGGTGGTACTTATTTTGTATCGATTCTTCAACTACGAGTTAAAAATGATAGTCAATTGGATTTATTAGATAAAATTTTAGATAAGATAGATGATTACGTTAAAACTTTATATAATAAGGATCATCGACATTTTATTTCTAAAGTCGAAGATCAAAGATATGGAGTAGATTTATACCTTAGTACAAATGAGTTAATGAACCACATAATAAAATTCCTAAAAATACACCATCATTTTTTATTAAAAAGATCTAAAAAGCTTGTGGGGAGGGATAATCAAAAAGGTAAAAATCTTTACAGGCTAAAAGCATCAATAAAGTTTTTACCAATAGCACCCTATGATATAGTTATCATAGAAAATGAAGAATATATTGTAGAAAATATTACAGGAAACAAAATTATTCTTAGGGGAGATAATAATAAAAAATTGATTAAGGATTATTCTTACTTCTTTAATGGGAATATTGAAAAAAAAAATAACGAGGCAAATTAATTGGAAGATCACGAAGAAGAAATTGATGAAGATGAGCTCTTAGATAACGAGTCAGATAAAAAGTTTGACAATAATATTGATGAACTCGAAAAAAAAAAGATTGATTATAAAAGAATTAAAGACATAGATCAATCGAAAAAGAAAGCTGCTATTGAGTCAGTATTCGATGAGCGTACTATCTTTCAACTAAATAAAATATTAGTAAACGGTCCATTAAAAAGAATTGAAGGTGTTATCTCTGCAGGCAAGGAGGCGAACGTTTATTTGGCATATAATTTAGAGGAAAAAGAGGTTGCCATTAAAATATATAAAATTGATAGCAATACTTCAAGATGGATGAGAAAATATATTATTGGAGATCCAAGATTTAAAAAAATTCCTAGTAACATCTCAAAAATTATCTTCCTTTGGGCAAGTAAAGAATACAAAAATCTTAAAAGAGCTTATAAAGCAGGTTTGAGAGTTCCTGAACCTTTATTTATAAAAAATAATATCTTAATTATGGAATATGTAGGATTTGAATCAATCCCAGCGCCAGTTTTAAAAGATATTAAAAAGCCCAAGGAACCTGTAAATTTATTTAATGAAATCTTGAATTTCATTAAGTTATTATATCAAAAGGCAAAATTAGTTCATGGAGATTTGAGTGAGTTCAATATTTTGTATCATAATCAAAAACCTGTAGTAATAGACATTTCTCAGGCTGTATCTATCCAACATCCTAAAGCAGAAGAGTATTTAGCAAGAGATATTAAAAATATCTTTCAGTATTTTGAGAAGTTGGGAGTAGAAACACCAGATCCAACGAATTTTTATTATGAAGTAATCAATATTGATCTTTAAAAAGGATTTAATTTTTGTAAAAAACAATATGATGTAGTGTGGATATCTTGAAAATAAGAAAAAATCGAATAGCTGTTCTTATAGGAAAGGAAGGAAGAGTTAAAAAAGATATTGAAAACTTACTTGGGGTAAAAATTAATCTAGATAGTAAAACAGGGGATTGTGAAGTATTACCAAATCTCCAACACCCAAATTATAAACCTCTTAATGTTTATACAGCTCAAAAAGTAATAAATGGGATTAATAGAGGATTTAATCCTGATAAAGCTAAGAAATTAATTGAAGATGATTTTGACCTTGAAGTATTTAATCTTATCTCAATTTTAGGGAAATCAGAAAAACGTATAAAAAGGATTAAAGGTCGTGTTATTGGGAGGAATGGAGAGATGCGAAAAGCTCTTGAAAAATATACAGAATGTTATCTTTCGGTTGATGGAAAAACAGTGTCAGTGATAGCCGTTTATGAAAATTTGCAAATTGCTAGAAAAGCAATAAACATGCTAATACAAGGTCAGCCTCATCATAATGTTTTGAAATTCTTGGAAAATAAATATAATGAAAAAAAGAAAGATGAATTTAGACAATTTTATAAACCAGAATTCTAATTCCTAGTCCAAGAATGTTTCATTATAAAGGTGTAAAGCTTGGCTTCCTAAATCTTTTCCGTAAATAATTTCTCTTAATTCTTTTATAACATCCACCTGGTTTAGTAAGTTCTCAACTGAATATATCTCTTGATATTTTTCCTTTTTATAGTTTTGAAAATGGATATCATAACTTTTTATTGAGTATTGGTTTTTTTCATAAGATTTAAAGATAACAATGCAACGAGGATATATTTCCTTTTCTTTTAAGAAGACCGCCCATCCATCGTAATAAAATTCAAGCTTGATATTAAATAAGTCTGTCCACACTTGAGCCTTTTCTAAAAGATTTTCAATTTCCTTCCGTATTTCTGGAGAAAACTTGTTAATCATGTATTAAATTTTAAAAATAAATATAAAAAGAACTAGTCAAATGCAACTTCACTGATATTGAAAATATCATCAGAAAGTCTAAGTTTTGAAGATTTTACCTTTGATGGATAGATTGATTGATTCATTGAATACCCACTACCAAAGATTTGTGGAGATTTAATACCTGTTATTAGGAGCATGACTCTAATAAAACCATCAAATTCATCTGAAACTCTAGCACCCCAAATCACCATTGAATCATTCACATCCATTTTTTCAGAGATCTTTTTCGCTACAGAATTTGCTTCTGAAAGAGTCATATCGTTCCCTCCACAAATGTGTATCAAAGCTCCCTTTGCTCCTTCAATACTTACGTCCAATAAAGGAGTATTTAAAGCATCATTAATAGCATCACTTACTCGACCATCTTTCTTGTTTGATTCTCCAACACCAACAATAGCCACACCACCTGTGCTTAAAATAGTTCTTACATCAGCAAAATCTAGATTAATCAAAGAAGGTAATGAGATTGTTTCAGTAATACCTTTAACCATTGTTGCTAAAACTTCGTCTGCAACACTAAAAGCTTCAATTATAGGTAAATTTGGGGCTATTGCTAACAATCGATTATTATCAATTACAACAAGGGTATCAACATACCTTTTTAATTGATTTAGCCCCATTTTAGCTTTATCAATACGACCAATTTCCGTATCAAATGGTAAAGTTACCACCCCGACAACTATTGCACCTTCAAGCTTGGCGATTTCGGCTACTATTGGAGCACTTCCCGTTCCTGTTCC
Source organism: Promethearchaeota archaeon (assembly GCA_048941385.1). GTDB lineage: Archaea > Asgardarchaeota > Lokiarchaeia > Sigyniarchaeales > SOKP01 > Loki-b32. The sequence goes on along the minus strand of JBHLNR010000066.1, from coordinate 1,774 downwards.
TCCACCCTCACCACAAGTAATAAACACTAAATTAGATTCTCTTAATACTCGGGTTAAATCTTCTCTTGATTCTTCAGCAGCAGCTCTCCCGATCTCAGGATTTCCTCCTGCACCTAAACCTTTAGTTAAATTTTTACCAATTAAAATCTTAACATGAGACTCAACACTATCCAGATGCTGACAATCTGTGTTAACCGCTACACAAGTAGCGCCTCTTATTCCAATCTTCATTAATCTATCGACAGTATTATTCCCCGCCCCTCCGCAACCGATAATTTTTATATTAGCATAACCAAAGCTTTCTACTTGTGGCCTAATTATTTCTCTTTTACGTGCATTTTTAATAAATGATTCCATAATAATTCAAATAACCCATTATTGCTACCAAAAAAATATAATGAAAAAATTAGAATTAATGTATTATTAGGGTATTACAAAATTTTTATCTCTACTTGACTTAATTTAATGAGAAGTCCTTGTTCAAGGTAGGATCAAATATTTTTTTAACTAAATTCCCTTTGACAAGAATTATTGAGGGTAAGGTATAAGGAAAACGATTTGAAAAGGTTAAACAATAAGCCCCTACGTTAGTTATTATAATATTATCTTCTTCTCTTAAATCCTCAGTAAAGAAATAATTTTTTGCTAAAACATCTTGATCAGTGGGTACTATCCCTGCAATAGAGGTTTTATATTTATGAGGCTTATCAATCTGACTTGCATTATAAAATCTTAAAGAACATCTAGCAAATTTAGGGCATATATGATTTCCAATATCTAAAAATATCCACCTATCTTCGTTAACTCTTATAATCTTTGATAAATATAAACCAGAATCTCCAACAAAATATCTCCCTGGTTCAAAACTTATATTTGGAAGGCTTAAATTAGATTTTTTGAAAATCTCTTTAATATATTTAGCGATTTTTTTCAGTTGCCCTTGCTTCATAACAGTGGCTTCTGGAAATCCTCCACCTAGATTTATATTCTCAATTGGAATTTTATTTTCCAATAATATTTTTAAGTTGAATATTACATTTTTAATGTTTTTTTCAAATTGTTCAATGTTATTCATTTGGGTACTAAAATGTGATAATAATGACGTCAACTTAATATTTTTATAAAGTAATAAAGACTCTTTTAACGATTTGATTCTGCTTTTATTAAATTCAATCCCTAATTTACTCTGGTATTTCTGAGAATTAACCCTAATACAAATATTTTGCACAATATTGAATTTTTGTGCTATTGTATTTATTCTCTTTAAATCCTTAATACTATATATAATGATCTCCTTTACTCTATTTGTAATACTTAATTCAATGAGCTCATCAGGTAAATAGGGCCCACCAACTATGATTTTATCAGGAGAAAATCCAAGGTTCAATGCTAACTTAAGTTCTGGCATTCCTATTGCTTTTACTCCAATTCCTTCAGAACAAACGATTTTACAGATTTCAGATAAATAATTAGCTTTTAATGAATAAAAACAGCGAAAGTTATCAAATTCTTCTTTGAAAAAATTTAGAAAAGATCTAATGTTATCTCGGATTCTCTCTTCCATAAATATAAGTAAAGGGGTTTTATATTCTCTGACTATATCATCTAACGGAACAGAATCAATCAATATTTTTCCATCACTTTTTACCAAGTATGGATTTCCTGAAATTATCTTCATTTTTTCATCAACTACACTTATGTATTATACTTTGATATGCCTTATGTGTTTTTTCAGCAATAATATCCCATGTATAATTCTGGGAAACTCTTATTT
>JBHLNR010000003.1:0-64398 GCA_048941385.1 Promethearchaeota archaeon | reverse complement strand
ATAATCTAGCTGTATAACATAAAAAGATTGTTTCTATAGGCGGATTTGAGTAAAAAAACCTATAATTATATATATTTATTGAAACAAAATGAATCTAAATATCTTTCTTTCTAAAATAATGTGTATATAAATGAAAGCTGCAGTCTTTTATGGCCCTCGAGATATTAGAACAGAAGAAGTAGAAAAACCTAAAATTCAAGATAATGAAATTCTTATAAATGTCAAAGCTTGTGGGATTTGTGGCTCAGATTTACATATGTATAAACTGAATTTGTTCACCCAAACTCTTGTAAGACCATTGAAAAAAGGTGGAATCCCTGGTCATGAATATAGTGGTGAAGTTGTAGAAGTTGGTAAGAACATTAAAAGATATAGAGTAGGTGATAGAGTTGTTTCGCTTTCTTTTGGCGGTATGGCTGAATATGTTCCTGTTCCTATTACCTATGGTCTCAATGTTTATAAATTACCTTCCAATGTTACTTATGAGGAAGCTGCGACACTTGAACCATTAGCCAATTCTTATCATGCGATGATGAAGGGTAAACCCTTTAATGGGGCAAATATTGTAATTTACGGGGCTGGTGCAATAGGACTGGGTATAATCCAATGCTTAAAAATACTCGATATTACCCCGAATAATATTATTGTAGTAGATTTATCAGATAATCGTTTAAGTGTTGCTAAAAAGTTGGGTGCTGATGTAATTATTAATGCTAAGAGAGAAAATGCTTTTCAAAAAATTTTTAAAACCGTTGGCCCCACTCCCCAATTGCTACAAGGATTATTCCCAATACCTAAAGTTGATATTGTCTATGACTGTGTAGGCTATATAAAACAGCAAAAAGCTCCTTTAGTTCTCCAACAAGCAATACTTCTAGCTCGACAATATACAGGTACAGTTGTAGTCCACGGGATATTCGAAGAAAGTGTAAATTTAGATTTACTCTTTATGGTTGGTAAAGAAATAACAGTTAAGGGATCATATGGATTTACTCCTTTAGAAATGAAAAAAAGTATAAAATTTCTTGAAAATAAACAATTAGATCGTTCAAAAATTATATCGCATGAGTTTCCCTTGGATAAAGCTAAAGAAGCTTTTGAGACTCAATGTGATACCAATGAATCTGTTAAAGTGTTAATAAAACCATAGCTAATGTTCAAACTCCTCGAGAATCTCATCAAATCTTTCCTTTACTAGCCTCTTCATAAGGTCATCTTTGTGTGTTAGGATGTAAAACTTATCCTGTTTAACAGCTTGAAAAATTTTTTGTGCAGCTTCTTCAGGTGATATTATCTTGGTTTGTTCTAATGCATCTTCTACATTTACTCCTAATTTAGAAATGTAATCTTCTCCTCTTGTATCCTCAATTTGCTCACTTGGGAGATTCTGGTACTCTTCTGGGCGATGAGTGTCACCGAACAAAATTCTGGTATTCACAAACCCTGGACAAACAACTGAAACCTTAATTTTACTTCTTTTCATATCTAAATCAGTTCTTAAAGTTTCACTTAGAGAGATTACTCCATGTTTAGATACCCCATAAATAGCACCTCCCGGACCTGAGCCAGAGAACAAACCTTCCATTGATGAAACATTAACAATATGGCATTCTTCATCTTGTTTTAACATAATTGGAGTAAATATTCTCACACCATGAATTACTCCCCAAAGATTCACACCCAATTGATACTCCCAATCTTTTAATGTGTAATTCCATGTATATTTGGTATTTCCAATTCCAGCATTATTTATCAGTAAGTGTACTGCGCTGAAAGTTTCAAGTGTCCTTTTTGCTAACTCTTCAATATTACTAACCTGTGAAACGTCAGTCAAGACTGAGATAGCCTCTGCTTTAAGTCTTCTCATCCTCCTCATAGCCCTTCTTAGGAATTTTTCATCAATATCTGCTAACACCACTTTCATGCCTTCCTTTGCACAACGTTCAGCTAATGCTAAACCAATGCCACTTCCAGCTCCTGTGATTACTGCTACTTTGCTTTTGAATTCTTTCATTCATATCCCTTCTCTTAATGATATTAATATAAGAGTAATTTTCTCAAACATAAAAAGTTTAAATGGTATTTATAAAATTTTCCAAATCCGTATGAAAAAACTTTTATACTTTTAGATTAAAATTCTTATATCTAAATTGAATTAATTTTTTATATAATAAAATCTCAAATAAGAAACTAAGAGGAAGAAGTGGTGCAAATAGTATGAAAGATTATTCAGATTGGGAACCTATATATGATTATGAAAACGAATCACCTTACCTTCAAAATCCAAATCGACCCTGGCTTAAATACAGACCTGAAAATGTGCCAAAATCTATAAAATTCGAACCGATACCCGTCCATGAATTTATAAAAAAAGGAGCGGAAAAATATCTTAATAATGTATGTGTTTACTATAAACCTACAGATAAAAAGTATACATATAGAGAATTGTTTTATACAGCTGATAAAATAGCTAACGCATTATATAGTGAAGGTATTACAACAGGTGATGCGGTGGGAGTAATGTCAAGTAATTGTCCAGAATTCCTATTTTGTCTTTTAGGTATCATGGAAACAGGCGCTGCCGTTGTCCCTATCAATTCTCTTCTTAAGGAAGGAGATGTAGCTCATATTGTACGAGATGCTGGAAATATTAATACTATTTTTATCCATAAGAATCAATATCGAACAATAAAACGAGTTAGAAAGCTAGTAGAACTAAAAAATGTAATTTTAATTGGTACTGAAGAAGCTAAGGAAGGAACAATTACTTTAACAGAATTCATTGAGGATAAACCACCCAAAGCTCCAGATGTGGATATTGATCCTGTAAATGACCTTGCAGCATTACTGTATACAGGTGGTACAACAGGATTACCCAAAGGAGTAATGTTAACACATAATAATTTTATTTCAGATGTGCTATGTGCAGCTTTAATGAGAGGTGAACCAGAAGAGGATGAGGAACCTTTTTATGGTGTTGGAGTGAGTTTATCTGTTCTCCCCATGTGTCATTCTTTTGGTTTTACAGTTGTTATTATTAGTATGCACATTGCAGCAATGTTGGTTATGTTCGAATCATTTAATCCGGGTGAGATTCTAGAAGCTATTGAGTATTATAAAGTCAGAGGATTTGTTGGTGTTCCTGTTATGTTCCAAATGATTGTTAATCACCCTGATTTCACCGAACGAGATTTATCTAGTCTTGAAACTGCTGGAGGGGGATCAGCGGCACTACCTCTAGAAATTTCTAGAAAATGGGAAGCGGTGACAGGAGTAAAACCCGGACAAGGATTTGGACTTACAGAGGCATCACCAATAACACATACCGCTACCGACTGGATGCCAGAGATAAAACCGGAGAGTATAGGCGTACCAATTATCGAGACTGACTCTATTATTGTAAATCCTGATACACTAGAGGAGCTCCCAATAGGGGAAATAGGTGAATTGCTCATTAGAGGTCCCCAAATAATGAAAGGATACTGGAAAAATCCTAAGGCAACAGAAGAAGCAATTGTAAACGGATGGTTAAGAACGGGTGATCTTGCGAGAATGGATGAAGATGGGTATTTTTATATTGAAGGACGAACAAAAGATATGATAAAATATAAAGGATATAAAGTAATGCCCCGAGAGGTAGAAGATAAACTTTATGAACATCCAGCTGTATTAGAAGTAGGGGTTGTTCCCGCACCAGATCCAAATATTGGTGAAACAATAAAAGCTTATATTGTTTTGAAACCAGAATATAAGGACAAAATTACAGAACAGGATATAATAGATTGGGCAAAAGATAAAATGGCAGGATACAAGTATCCTCGAAATGTTGAATTCTTAAACGTTTTGCCACGTACAGCTGTCGGTAAAGTCTTTAGGAGAAAATTAAGAGAACAAGCCTTCAAAGAGGAATAATCTTTAATTGTATTTTTTTTTTATTTTTTAAACTAAGATAAATATCAACGTTTGTTTAATATAAGAAATAAAATAAAAAAAAGAGTTAGAGTTATTTATTTCTATATTTTAAGTAAAATAATATAGTATTAAGCAGTCCAGCGACAATTCCACCATAGAATCCTTCCAAAGGCCACCAATCATATTCACTGTATGCCGCGCCAAAAGAGGCAATTCCTATAATCGCAAAGAGCATTGTTAAAGCAGCTAAACCTAAACCATATTTATCTAAATCCATGTTGATAAATCTATTCGGAAGTAATTCATTTAGAGCGATCACTACTTGGATGATTAATAAAATTATCATGAAAACTTGAGCAATTAGGTCCCCTACAGTGGCATATTCACAAGATAAACAAGAATACCTATTCTCACTGACACCAGTATGATAGAAAGCAGCAAAATCAAAAGGTATTATGAAAATTAGACCAAGAATACTTAATACTAATATTAAGACAGCAAATGGATCAATCTTATTTTCTGGTGACATTTTCATCCTTCTCTGAATAGAATTTTTATTAATAATCTCTTGTTGATATATTATTTAAATGTTTATTTTATAATTTTAAATACAAGAATTTTAAAGATTACAAGCTTCTAAAGCATCTTCAGGCATAATTTGGATAGTTGATTCAATAATTTTATATTTTTGTGTCAAATATTTATTTAATTTCATTATAAAATCTTCTTGTTCGACTGTAATCAACTCATTGTTTATTTTTACATGCGCGGAATAAATGAGCATATCGGGAATAATAGTCCACAAATGTACATCATAGATTTCATTTATTTCTGGAAAGTTGGCTTTTAAATCTTCTGTAATAGTATCAATATCCATTCCCTTCGGTGCCATTTCCAGTAATATGCGGGTGGACTCTTTTAATATTCCGTACGCCCAATAAATTATAACCATAGATATCCCTAAACTTACAATCGGATCAAGAATCACAAATCCAGTAGACATTATGATGAAGGCAGCAATCACAATTCCAATTGATGACGCGGCATCAGCAATCATATGATAAAATACGCTTTTTACGTTTAAACTAGTGTTTTGACTACCTTGAAGTATCAAAATGCTCGTAATATTAACAGCTAATCCAATAAACGCAACTATTAACATATAAAACCCAACAACCTCTTGGGGATTTAAAAACCTGACAATTGACTCAAATACTATCACTCCAACAATTGGGAAAAGAAAAAGACCATTGATAAACGCTGCAAGAACTTCTGCCCGATACAAACCAAAAGTTTTATGATGACAAGGGGGTTTCCTTGCAATGAATATTGCTAATAAGCTAATACCAATCGCAAAAGCATGTGTAAACATATGACCTGCATCACTAAGAAGGGCTATGCTATTCGTAATAAAACCTCCAATAATTTCTACAACCATAACACTTAGGGTAATTGTAAGAGATATAACTAATTTTTTTCGCTCTACAGTCCGAAATTGAAAGAGATGGTCTGAATAAGCACTTTTTTCCACTATTAATAACCTTATATTGATTCAGATTTTTTCATAATTATATTTTATTTATTCCTCTTTTGTAGATTATGTTTAGTTACACAATATACAGGGCCTTTCTCCATGATAGCAAAACAAGAGTTACAACTAATACACTTTGCTGGGGTTAAATCACCACTCTTCCAACGGTTGGGAAGATCAGGTTCATAAATTAACGGTCTACAAAGTGAGATAAAATCAGCATCTCCTTTTTGAAGAATCTTTTCCGCAGTTAAAGGATTACGAATTCCACCAACGAGTATTAGTGCGGTGTTCTTCATAAAAGATTTTACTCTTTTAGCAAAAGGTAAGAAATAATTCTCATCTTCGACTTTTTTCACTAATCTACTAGGAAGTGTATTTTTCGCATAATATAGGGATTCTCTTTGTCCCCCACTGGGTTCAATTGCATCAAAACCAATATTTGAAAGAATTTTAGCAATTTTAATTCCTTCAGTTTCAGAAATACTATTGGGTATGAAGTCTTGAGACTGGAACTTTATCGTAATAGGAAATTTTTTTCCAACCTCATCTCGAATTTTATCATGTATTTCCTTTAAAACCTTGGTTCGATTCTCTGTAGTTCCACCATATTCGTCAGCTCTGACATTTGTAAAGGGTGATATAAAATTGTTTAAGAGATATCCGTGTGCTGCATGCAATTGTACCATATCATACTCACATTCATAAGCTCTTAAACCTGCACTCACAAATTTATCTATATATTCTTTTACTTCTTCAGTAGTTAATTCTTTAGGAGTAATTCCAGTTTCTTTATATGGAATAGGGGAAGGGGCAACCGTAGGATATTTTGGATGATAACCCAAACGACCTGAATGTTGAATCTGGATTGCAACCTTGGTATCATCGCAATCATGTATCACTGCAGTTAATTTTTTATGTCCTGACACATGAGAATCTTCAAACAAACATACTTGATACGGTCCACCTGCACCACCGGGATCAACAGCAGTCGCTTCTGTTATAATTAAACCCGTACCTCCTTGTGCTAAATCTTTATTCATTTTTAAAACTCTTTCTCCGATATAACCGTATTTCTCAGCCATGTGAGAGAACGTTGCTGATCTAACAATTCGATTTTTAATCTGAACACTTCCAATTTTTCCAGAACTAAATAGATTAGTTAATTCCATTATAATTCCTCTTAAAAATTATAGGATATAATAATTATTTTTTAAAGTTAATTACTCTTTAAAAATATCGTTATAGACTTCTAAAAATGAATTGATGTTTATGGCTACTATTAAAAAATGGAGTTCTAATGGTAATTGGGTTGAGGTTGATTGGGATCTCTGTGCGGGATCTGGAGAATGCGTAGAAGTGTGCCCTGCCCAAGTTTATGATATCATTGATGGAAAAGTTTCTGCTGATGATATCGCAGAATGTATACAATGTGGAGCTTGTCAAGGTGCTTGTCCTTATGAAGCAATCTTAAACCATTTTGCTTGGTGAAAAGATTAATTGAAATAAAATTTAAGCAGGAAATTAAAAAAAAGTTAATCAGATCTTAACTTATCTAGCATTTGCTTTAATGTAGCATAGTTTACTGCTCCAACTATTTTTCGTAAAGGTTGACCGCCCTTAATGAATAAAGTTGTAGGTATAGATGCAATACCATACCGCTGTGCCACCATAGGATTTTCATCAACATTGATTTTAGCAAATATGAAGTCTCCAGAATATTCTTGTTGAACTCTTTCGAAAATTGGAGCAAACATCTTACAGGGTGAACACCAGGCGGCCCAAAAATCAATGATAATAATCTTACCATTAAATTCTTCAGATAATTTATATAGTTCCCCTTCACTTTTTATGTTTATTATAGCTTTGGGCATAGCTTGGAGTTTCATCAACATTTCTGCTTTTCTTTGTCGTATTTTTTCTAATTCGTTGTCAGACATTTTTAACTCTGATTTAAGTTTTGATAACTGAAAGCCGTTACTAACCTTTCTTAAGTTTCTTTAATAGAAGAAATAAAAATTTTTATTTAAATATCTGGATTATTAACAAAAATTCTCAACATGAGAACGAATTTTAAATATAATATACATAAGCTAAACTTTTAGAGATTAAAAATTGCATGAGGGATATTATTTTAAAGTATAATAGATTAAGAATATGATATGACTTTTTTGTAATAGGTGTAAATTTCTTGAAAATACATGTAATCAATGACAAGGAATTAGACTATATTAGTCATACTTGTCTTGATCCAAGTGTGGATAAACAAACTAGAGCTCTCATGGGAGAAGGTATGGATAAACGACTTAATTGGATTAAGAAAATGGCTGAAAAAAACCTTGAAATCCTAGTGGCAGTAGAGAAACCAAAGAATGAAACGATTCATTATAAATGGGTTGGAAAAATGATACACTCCGAGTTAGCTGTTCATAATAATGTACCAATGGGACTGCTTGAATATATACCAATTGAATCAGCACTTGAGCCAATTGAAGGAAAGTATTCATTATTTATTAACTGTATATGGATACTACCACCTTTTTGGAACACTGGTGTGGGGGAATCTCTGATAAATAATTTTATAGATAAAGCTAAAAAAATAGGAGGGGGCGCAGTAATTGCTTATGAGGGTGACAAGTGGTTTGAAACTTCAATTAGATATATGCCCTCTAGTTTTTTCCAAAAATATGGATTTAAAGAAGTTGATAGAGATGGAACTCGTGTTCTACTTTATCTCGATCTTGGATCAAACCTAAAACCGCATTTCATTTTACCGAAGAGAGATCAATATTTAGAGAAAGATAAAATAAGATTAGAGGTGTTCTTTAATAGCCAATGCCCCTGGTCTACGTACATGATTAATACAATAAAAAAGGAGTTATTGAATTATCCTAAAATAGTTATTAGATTTATTAACACTGATAATCGCACAATAATTAAGAAATTTGGAATCTCGAGAGGAATTAAAATAAATGGAAGACCTGTCATTAATAGGATGGCAACTTGGGAGGAAATCAAAAAGGAAATCGACAAAATCTAATTTAATTCAGAGATTGTTAAAAGTGATATAAAAGAATTGATGATAATTAACTAAATTTGTCAATCAAAAATACTTAAATGACTACAATACATTAATTTTACTTAAAGGAGTATTTACTAATAGCGACAGCCTCATGAAAATTCACTCGCTTTTTATCCTGAAGAAAACGGGTGTATGCATATATAATCGTAATTTTACAAATGATTTTGAAAATATTGAAGTGAATCTAATTACACCATTTTTCTCCGCAATATTTTCATTTTCAGAGAATATAATCTCAAAAAAAACACCTGAAATACTTGAAATGAGTGAGTTAAGGTTCGTTTTCGCAGTGCGAGAAGATTTTATTTTTAGTATTTTATGTGATTCAAGTGCTAGTATCATTTTTGTAAGTTCGCGATTATCAAGAATAGCAGATGAATTTTTTGAACTCTTTCCTGATACAACTGAAGTAAAAGATTACCAGCAAATTGAAGAACCGCAGTTTGATGAATTAGTGGACACGATCATTACTGGGGAAGAAGAAATCTATATGAGCAAAACCTTCTATAAGAAAGTGATTAATGTTTTTAAAGAATTAATGTATGAAAACGAGATCGTTGGTGCTGCACTTCTTTCAACAAAAGGAAATATAATTTACACTTCACTACCTAATGAAATATTAGTAAATTCATTAAAAGAGTTGGAAATTAGGTTTATGGTTGGAGCTATAGTTCTCCCTGAAACATATTCCCGATTAGAAAATGGTCAAAAGATAGTTTCCAAAATAATTGATATTCCCTGGAAACTTGACCCCTTATTAATAGTAGTGCTTTATGAAAGCAGTGTACCTTTCGGGATGGCTGAAGTAAATCTAGATCGAATTGCTAATAAAATTATAAATATCATTTAAACCGGTTTTTTTATGGTTTTTCAATAAGTCTTGGTGCTTTAACATAAAGCATGAATTGGAGTAGAGCAAAGGTTAATAGAATTATTATTATTCCTAGAAATAAGTAATAATCTGCTATTTTTTTATCATATATATATTTGGATGCCTGAAACACTAATAAAAATCCAAAAGAAAATAAAATAATAAGAATCGAGGCAACTATGCTTTCAATTACAAATGCCTCGTGAATATCTCTTTCCCATACAAAAATTGGATTTCCATATTCATCTCTACCGGCTGAGGGGGGATCTCTAACAATTAAATATACGATTCCTGTTTGGAGTAGAAATAAAATAGAAAAAATTATGATAATGATTAATGATCTTGATGGTGTTGGTAAAGAAAATCTCCGATATTTGATTTTTGGGAAGTTAATCTTCGGCTTTCTGAGTTTTTTCCCAAAGATCCATGGTAAGTTCCTTTTAATTTTTTCTATAATGGTTTCAGAACCAATATTTTCTGGATTTTCATTTCTTTTTGTTGATTTTTTTTGTTTGCGCAATACGTTAGCCTGAAGTTTCTGTAATTTATCTCGTGGTTTGGAACTTTTAAATAATCCTTTTCGTCCGTTCTATTTAAATTCACCAATCTTAAATCTGAATAATATACTATTAATGGTTAGAAAAAGAATCTGAAATTAAGATTAGACATGAATCAAGAATTAAGTGTTCAATTCGTTTATTGATGCATTTTTATATAGCATAAGTTAAAAGATTAATAAAATGTTCAATAATTTTAACAAGAAATTGACCTTATCTAATTTCTTGACAAAAAAATTTACATGTAAATAGATTTATAATAGAAGCCAGACAATTAACAAGAAAATCCAAATTTATTACGAAAAAATGAGAAAGCGATTAAGAAATAATCTTGTAATTCTACTGTTGATAAATATAAGTATTATTTCTGTTGTATATTGTATCGATTCTACTAAATTAGAAGACAAGAAAAATAACGTTGAAGAATCTAACCTTGAATTTTATTGTTTCGCAAGTCAGTATTTCTTAGGTGCCTCAATTGAACTGCTTAGCCTTGATTCTACAGATATTTCTCAATCTATAGAAATTAGTCTATTTTTCGAAGATGTACTGCCAAGCAATGAAGAAATCTTCTACTTATTATGCATAACAGGCCCAATTATTTTTATTGAATATATTTTGTTCTCTAAATATATTTCGCCCAGTTTTATATCTGAGAATTGTACTGTATTCGAAATAGAAGGAGTAAATGTCTCCGCGGAAGAATTTAAAATTTTTACATTGATCCAAGAATATATTAATTACAATAGAGTTTTTAATAAAGAGAAAGTAGCTTTATTCATCAAATCAAGAAATAAGTTAAATGGAAATCTAAATTACAACGGAATAAAAACTATTATTGATTCTCTGATTAAAAAAAATCTAATTAAAGAAGGATCAAAGCTAACAAGAAAGACAGTTTTACTAAATACAAATAGAAGGCAAATGTATAACCTTATAAAGAAAAATCCAGGGATTTATAAGAATTCATTGGCTAAGAAGCTTAATCTATCCCCTTTTGTTATTAAATGGCATTTATCAATGTTGCTGATGTTCAGTTTAATCCGAGAAATAAATTTTAATGGACATATTGGTTATTTTGATTCAACTCTGAGTACAGAAAAGGATATTATGTTTTACACCCTTTCCCATGAAAAGTGCAATAGAATTATTGAGTTTCTTAAGATAAGGAGTGGGTGTACTAAAAATAAAATTTCTCAGGCACTTAAAATGCATCATAACACAGTTACAAAATACCTTAATGAACTTGATAAATTTGAACTAATACTTAGAAAGTATACTAGTAACAAGGAATTACTTTATCTTAATGAAGATGTTCTTAATCAATTAAAATATAAGTTAATACAAAAATGAAATTTTTTTTTATTCTTTGACTATATTGTTTGATCAAAACTACTAACATTAACGACTTTTGCCTTAAAAATTTGATTTCTAAAAATTAAAAACTATGCAAATATTTTTAAAATTAATTCTATTCAAGGAACCGTAATCATTAGCTATGTTTGATATAATAATCATTGGAGCCGGAGTTTCAGGAGCAACATTAGGATCTAAATCTTCAAAATACGCTAAAACTCTGTTAATTGAAGCACAGGATTATCAAAAAGAAATTCCAATTCGAACAAATATCTTTCCTGAGCATAACAAACCTTTCATTGAAGAAGAAATTGATTGGGAAAATAGAAAAATCTTCCCAACTGTTCATACCACCTCAAATTATATGAGTGATGAATTTAATGGAGTAATTGATTCTGAAGACTATGGAATTCCATTAGGAAATATTAGTTACACAGAAAACTTAATAGCAGAATTATTAAAGAATGTTGAACAAAATGGTGGAACCTTTAAATCTAATGAAAAAATCTCAAAAATTACTAGACATAGTGATCATTTAGAATTAATTAATGCTAAAGGTGAATCCTATAATACTAAACTATTGGTTTTAGCAACAGGTTCACGAGGTTTCGATTTACAACGCTCTCTTGGTTTTCAAACCCCAGATTCTTATACAGGCGTTTACCTCCATCTGTTTGGTAATGAGAGTAAAATAAGTGAAAATTTAAAATGGAATTATACCTTTCATATAAATCCCAAAATAAGTAGAAATGGTCCCTTCTTCTTTAATAGAGGAATTGAAAGAATCGCGGCGGGATATTTAGGCGAAAAAGGTCAATCTAAAGAAGAAATCTTATCAAAGTTAGAAAGGATATTAAAGAATTATAAGCCTATCCAACCGTTCATTATTGGATTATCCTATAATTTATCTAATGCGGTTGTAGGCGAAATTTCTAAACACCCTATTAAAAAGTTCTCAAATGATCGAATACTTATTCTTGGAGAAGCTGCGGGATTAGTAACAGCTTACTTTTATGAAGGATTACTACCAGGAGTAGCATGTGCGGATATAGCTTCTAAAACAATAAAACCATTATTTGAAAGCGGGAGTAGTTTTAGTGGTTCTGAACTACAAAAATACGATAAAGAAGTTAAACGAATCTTATATCCATATTTTAGAAATGGTAATGCCCTTGAATACTTGATTTATAATGAGAGTTCTTATGTTAAGACTCTTTGGCGGTTATACACGAAACTCCTAAAGGAAAATAAAACCTGTAGAAAATATATTTATGAAGCTTATATTAATCACGATTTATCTACTCATAATAATAGCAATGATAGATATGTAGGAGAAAAATGGTTTGCTGAACTCCCTGCGCTCTCAAAAATTGCCTTAAGTCCAAAATTCTTTAGAGCTATGCTAATTTGATTATGGATTATTAAAAATATAATTTGTAGTAGAAAAAGTAAAATAAGGAAGATTTTTCAAAAAACTAATTACTCGTATGTTAATAATGGGCACATAACTTTCTTATTCATTCGAATATCTTTAAGTTTTCTGCCAGTTACAACACGTTCTTTTAATTCACAATTGGTACAATTCCAATCATATTTGTTTCTATCTTCAGTAAAAATAACTCCATTATCGAAATTATGTTTCACTCCGCAAGGAAATCTATTCAACTTTTTGACATCACCTATTTATATGTTTTTTCCGTATTTGTTTATATTATTTTAGTTTATTCTAAATTTTTTTCAAATTTAGATTCTATTAATTATAGTAGGTAGTTAAACTTTATAAACTTACCCCATTCAATTCCCACTTGTAGAATTTGCTTTACGACAAAATGGAGGATTATAAAAACATGAAGGAAAGTGAACAAATTCTAGCTATCTATTGAATATCTATAATTCTGTTCAATCTATTTTTATCTCAAATATAAATATTGTTTTTTGAAATGAACATTATTTAGATCTATTTAAAGAAAAAATGAAAATGTCTTAAAAAACTATATAAATATTCTAAATGAATTATTATTGATCCAATATGTCAGAACAAGATGTAATCCCAGAATCTCAAGTTGAAGTTTATAAAGAATTACAGCAACTTCTTCATACGTTACCTGTCGGTTATCCTGCTACAAAGTCAGGGGTAGAATTACGGTTATTAAAGCGTGTTTTCACTCCTGAAGAAGCGAAAATTGCAACCCACCTCACTTTTTCCTATGATAATTTAGATTCATTAGATACTATTTATGGACGAATGAAGGGTTTAGGATATACAAAGGAGGAATTAAAGAGTTATTTAGATAATATGGTGAAAAAAGGAGCAATTCAGGCAAGAAGGGAAGGAAACAATAGATTCTATAGCTTAGCAATGTTTATGATTGGAACGTTTGAGTTTCAGGTAAATAGATTAACAAAAGATTATGTGAAAGATCTGCATCAATATATGATGGAAGGTTTTATGATGGAAGCAGGAAGTACTCAAATTGGACAGCTTCGTGTTGTCCCTGTTGAAGAAAGTGTTACACCTTCATTAAATATAGCTAATTATGAAGATCTGAGCACAATATTAGAAAACGCTAAGGGACCATTTGTATCTATTAATTGTGTATGTAGACAAGGTATGGAATTAATAGGAAACCCCTGTAAGAACACTGCACGAATGGATGTTTGCATGGGTATTGGTGATTTCGCTCAAATGTACCTTGATGAAGGATGGGGGAAAGAGATATCCAGAGATCAAGCTTTAGAAATTTTGAGAAAGAATCAAGAAGAAGGGATGATTATTCAACCGGGAAATGCTAAGAAACCAGATTTTATATGTTCTTGTTGTACATGTTGTTGCGAAGGTTTACAGAGAATAAAAATGCTTCCTAATCCTGCTGATTTTGTTACCTCGAATTATTTTGCGGTTGTAGATTCAGATCTGTGTACCACATGTGAAACCTGCATAGATGTTTGCCAAATGGACGCAATTAAAATAACAGATGAAACATCAGAGGTGAATAAGCAACGTTGTATAGGGTGTGGTAATTGTGTTGTGAAGTGCCCTTCAGAGGCTTTGTCTCTCCAAAAAAAGGAAGAAGAGTATATTCCTCCTGAAACAGAAGCAGATTTATATAATACAATATGGGATAGAAAGAAGGTGTTGTTAGAGCGGGATAGGAAGAGACAATTAAGAAAAGAAAAACAAATGCAAAAATAGTTCTTTAAAAAAATCTATTATCAATCTTTTTTTATTTATTATCTATTAATAAAAGACAAATCAAGAGCGTCTTGAAGTTTATTAACAGTAGTTTTTAGATCCTTGATTAGTGGATTTATTTCTTGAGCAAGATTAGGATCTAAGCTGATCGCTTTCTCTAGATTTATGATAGCATTATAGTAGTCTTTTTTGTCGAAATATGTAGTTCCCATAAAAAACCATGCCTTAGCATAATCAGGATTCAATTCAGTTGCTCTTGAGTAATTCTCAATAGCCCTTTCATAATCCTTTATCTGCTTATATATATTTCCAATATTATACCATCCTGGGGAATAATTAGGATCAATTTCTATTGCCTTATTAAGATATTCTAACGCGCTATCATAATCTTTTTTAGCTTCATATGCTAATCCAGTGAGATTCCAAGATTGAATGTGATTTTTATCATAGATTAATGCTTTTTGAAGATTTTCTATTGCAGCATCAAATTTCTTCTTATGAATATAAGCAAGACTGATGTAATAATATCCATCTACAAATTTTTCATCTAGTTCAACGGTTTTTCTTCCATTTTCGATTGCTACATCATACTGCTTATTTTCAATCTCAATTTTAGCTTTATTGATAAGCTCTCTTTTGTAACTCTCCTTGATTAAATCTTTATTTTTAACATCTGGTTCTTCCATCATATCATTAACTTTTAAAGCTTTCTCATAAAAGTTAAAAGCTTCTTCAAATGCTTTCTTACCTGCGAGTTGATTGCCTTGCTCTATCAGTAACTTAATTTCTTCAGAATGAATATTATCAATCAGTTTTTTGATTTTGTTCATTTCTTCGACTCTTCGTATATCATCCTCTATAGACTTAGCATATTCCAACCTTTTTCTTAGTTTCTCAATTTCTTTTTCTTTTGCTTTCTGTTCTTCTGTTAGTTTTCCCTCTCCGATGAGAAGTCCCACTTCAGCGTCATAAATAAGACTTTTAATATTATTCACTTGTTTTTCCATTTCTTGAGTTAGATACATCTTATTTGTTTGGTTCAGAGCTTCATTAAAAACTTCAATAGCTTTCTCAAACTCATTTTCTTCGGCTAGTTCTTTTCCTTGATTGATAATCTTTTTTATTTCAACGGAGTAGATTTTATTAATTAAGTTTTTTAGTTCTTCAAGTTCTAGATTTTCTTCTTCTGGATACGTCATTCGCTTTGCAAGACTTAAAGCAATATAAACCTCATTAATTGCTTCTTCGTATTTCTGTTGTCCAATTAATTGTATGGATTTATCTTTTATTGTGTTTATTCCTGGTAAACAGGCTTTATTGATTAGATCGGTAATTTTCTTTATTTCTATATTCTTTCTTTCAGAGTCTATCATTGTTTTTGCAATATCCAATGCACTTTCAAATATATCAATAGCTTGATTTATCATCGAATTTGATTCACTAAAATTGTCTTTTTTAGTAATTATAATACCTTCATCTAAAATAGGATTAATACGTTTTGTGTAGATCGGATTTATCAATTCTGCGATAATACTTATCTCAAGCTTTTTCAAATCTGAATCATACATTTTTTCAGCAATGGTTAATGCATTTTTTAATTCAGCAACGCCTTTCTCAGTTGATCCTTGCTCTAATAAATCATTACCTTTTTCTACAATCGGTTTAATCTGATTAGAATAGATTTCATTTGATAAATTTTTAAGGTTGACAACTTCGGTTTTTTTAGTATCCGAAGGGAAATATACATCAATATAATTCTTTGCTTGCTCTAATAATTTGATTGCTTCTTCAAATCGACCGGATTGTTTTAATTCTGTCCCTTGATGCAATATATATCTAAATTGATTTTCATAAGTTCTTTTAATTTCTTCATTAATTTTGGCAATATTATCTTTTTTTCCATCTGAATCTTGAAAACTCTCAGCAATAGCCATTGCCTCTTTAAATACATTTATTGATTCATCAAACTTCCTTTCTTCCCTTAATTTTATTCCCTTAATTAATAATTTTTGTATATCAATTTCCCGAATAAGCTCCTTTATTTCTCGCTTTTCTACTTCCTTAAGATCCTCATCATCAATTTTCTCACAAATTTTTAAGGCATTTTGAAAATTGATTCTAGCAGGGTCATATTCCCTTTGAGATGTCAGACGAATTGATTCTTGGATAATATTATTGATCTCAACTGAATAAGTCTGGTTTATTGCATTTCTTATATTTGCAATCTCCATCTTCTTATCACTAGGCTCATCAACCTTTATATTAATGAAATTTAGAGCATGTTCAAATTTGCCTATTGCCTTTTGAAATTTGTTTTTATCTTTTAACGCGTTGGCTTCTTCAATAATTAAATTCAATTTTTTCAAAACAGATGGCTTCATATTGATATCTCCTGTAGTCTAATCCTTAGAATTATTTCATAATTATAATACTTTTCTTATAAACCTTTTATTTATTAAAATCTAATTATAAATATCTTAATCAAAGAGAATTCATAAGAGGTATGCAGGGAAAATATCCTGAGAAAACTTATCCTACAATCGCTTGTTGTGGTTTAGATTGTGGTTTATGCCCCACATACTACACAAAAGGACCTTCTAGATGCCCAGGCTGTTGTGGTCCAGAGTTCTTTACCAGACATCCATCATGTTCAATAATAACTTGTTGTGTTAAAAAAAATAAGTTTGAAACCTGCGCTGAATGTAATGAGTTTCCCTGTGAAAAACTAAAAGATTGGGATAAAGCTGATTCCTTTATTTGTCATCAAGTTTCTCTTACTAACTTACATTCAATAAAGAATGGTGGAATAGAAGAATTTATGGAGCAACAAGAAAAAAGAATAAAATTTCTTCAAACTATGTTAGAAAACTTTAATGAAGGTAGATCAAAAAGTTTTTTCTGTCTTGCTGCGGCCCTACTCCCTATAGAGAATTTAGAACTTGCATTAAAAAATAGTAACGAGCAAATAAAGCGTGAAGGAATAGAATTAAATAACCTGAAAGCAAGATCAAAGATTCTAAAAGCTAATTGTAATCAGTACGCAGAGAGGAAGAAAATACAATTAAAACTAAGAAAAGGATAACTTTAAATAAAAAGATAAAACATCTTCTTTAACACAAACATATGTGTTCTTCTAAAAATAAAGGTGAAATCAATGGAGTCAGGTCGTGGTTCAATTTTAAGTAAATCTTATATGAAGTTTTTTCTTGTCGCTATAATTATTATGGGTGCGGGAATTGTTTTAATTACAGTAAGATCTTTATTTATGACCTTTGCAGATCCTCAGTCTCCAGAGGAGAGTGAATTCTTCATCTATTTTATAAATACACTTTCATCTCTTTCAATGTTATTTATACAATTAGGTTTTGTAATGTTTTGTTTTTCCTCATTTTGGGGCGCTATGGCTGATGGAACACTTTCAGATAGTATTAGAAGAGGAATGGTTTTTACAACCAGTATTACTATTATCGCACTAGCATTATTAATGATTTTTGGGAATATAATAATTTATTAACTACATTAATCTTAAAAATAATACTCTTTTTTTTTTATTAATGTTATTAATCCTTGCTATAGATTTAATTGATTAACTAAAATTCCCAAAAGAGAAGTGAGATTATTTTTCATGAGCTTAGAACAATTTGAAAGAAAGATTTTTCATGGGGGATCAATTATCACCATAAATTCCAGCCAATCTATTGTAGAAGCTATAGGGATTGCTGGTGAAAAAATTATATCAATAGGAAAGCTAGAAGAAGTAAAAAATCTAATGGGAGATAATTACAGAATGATTGATCTACAAGGGAAAACGCTTCTTCCTGGATTTATTGACTCTCATATGCATCCAATTTCTTTTATATTCTTATTACTGAATTTAGATCTTTCTATTGTTAAAAGCTTAAAAGAATTACAACAATTACTGCGAGCAGCGTCTGAGAAAAGGAACAAAGGAGAACTTCTACTAGGATTAAAGTTGAAAGAAGAGGAATTTGATATCCCAAGATTACCTACGCGATGGGATCTAGACGAAGCTTGCCCTAATAATCCTGTCTTTATCGTTAGATATGATGGACATATCGGAATTGCAAACTCAAAAGCTTTAGAGTTAAGTGAAATTGATTCAAATACATTATCTCCTGAGGGCGGTGAAATTAGAAAAAATAATAAAGGTGAGCTGACAGGAGTTCTCTCTGAAAATGCAATGGAAATGTTATTTTCAAAAATTGAGAAATATTTGATTCCAGAATCTACCGTCTTACGAGAATTTGCAGATAAGGCTTTTAGAATTTTTGCAGAAAATGGGATAACTTCTATTCATGGTCAACTGAATGAAGACAGGATACAAGTTTACAAAACAGTTCAAGATAATATACTTCAAAACTGGTATGCATTTGTTTCTATAGATAATCCCGAAAAACTGGTAAGAATAAAAACTCCTCCTTTAGATGGGGGAAAAATAGATAGTAAATTCAAGATAGGTACCTTAAAGTTGTTCCTTGATGGAACTTTTGGAGCAAAAACGGCTTGTATGTGGGAACCATTTAACGATGCTCCAAATTCATGTGGATTTTGTGTTGTTGACGAAGAGGAAATGTATGAAAAAATGAAAGTGGCACACAACAATGGATTTCAAATTGCAATTCATGTTATTGGAGATAAAGGAAATAGGATCTGTGTTAACTTATATAAAAGACTTCTCACAGAATTTCCAAGGAAAGATCACCGTCATCGAATCGAACATGCTTCAATGCTAACTGAGGATGTTTTACGCGATATGAAGAAATTGGGGATAATAGCATCTTGCCAACCACCTTTTATAAACTCCGAATATACGTGGTTAGAAAAGAGAATCGGGAAAGAGCGCTGTAAGTATACATATCCTATGAAGTCTATAATCGATGCAGGGATCGTTTTGATTTCTGGATCAGATTGTCCTGTTGAAGAACCTAATGTGATTATGGGATTGCACGCCTTGGTTGATCGAAACGGATTTGTTCCTGAACAATGTATCTCAATTGAAGAAGCTTTGAAAACCTATACGATAAATGCTGCTTATGCTGCTTTCGAGGAAGAGATTAAAGGGTCTATTGAAGTTGGAAAATTAGCTGACTTTGTAGTATTAGATAAAAATCCTCTTGATACCCCTAAAGAAGAAATTAAGAACCTCCAAGTTATTGAAACAATAATACGCGGAGAAACCGTTTATAAAAAGTCAACTAGCTGAGTATTACATAAAACGATATCTATTTATAGTAATATTTTTTCATTCTAGTTAGACGATGGATCTCGATGTTTCTTCAAAAGAATACGTGCAACACATTGCCGTTCCTATTCTGTTGTTTATTTGGGCAATCTTAGTTATTTCTGGTCTTATATCACTAATAACAGGTATAGTTGATCAAAATATTGATTTTATTTGGACAATCTACTTCTCGAATCTGCTTTCTTTTATTCCTTATGCTTTAATGTTTTTTCCCACACTCTCTATTTATATAAATATAAGAGATGTCATAGAGGATAAGAAAATTGAAGATAGAACTAAGATATTGAAAGCCTTGCTAACTCAAGTAATAATTGCTGCTCTTTCTTCTCTGATAATTATTATAATATTAAAAGAACCGATTTTAACTACCAATCTTTTTTATGAATTTTATGCGTTATTTAGTATGTGGATTTTTTTTATCTCTGTTATAACTTTAGTGATTTTTGTCTTATATTCCTACTTTGGTGAGGTTTAGATAAAAATTATTTAATCAGTAAAGTAAAGATGCTCATCAAATCCAGTCTCAGCTATTAGGTCTTGTCCTAGCTTCTGAATTGCTTTTTTAGTTGGATTTTGCAGGATTTTCCTTGATATATTAATAACCTTTGTCAATTTTGTATCAGGAAAATCTCGTACAATGTTATCATATCGCGAAAAATTGATCCCTGCAGTATAAACACCTGTAGTTCCATGACTGGCTGCACTACTTGTTTGCCAATGTTCCACTTTTACTTCAATATTAGATAATAAATGTGAACAAAAGAACCATTCTAAGTATAAATTTAGTCTTTTTGATTTTCTCTTAGTAGATTGGAGCATTTTGAGTGCTTTATTAAGCCTGTCTGGATGGATCTGCCTAAAGACTCTCTCATATCTCTCGTTCATATTTTCTCTGACATGTGCTTTAATTAACTGGATGATTTCCTCCACTTTCTTAGCCCTTTCTCCCGTTATTTCATGATGAATTGCTTGGATATGTTGCTCTATAGCATTTTCAGTCGCGGGACTTCTTTCGACGGTTTGGTGTTGTTGAGGTGTGCTTATACTTGGTTGACTTCTTACTGGGGGTCTGCTCTGCTGCTGTATTTCTGGAGGCATACTTATAATTTCCTTGGGTGGTAGTGTAAATAACGTATCAACTTTAGAGGGATCCTGTCTAACCTCATTAAATTTTTCTTGTATCTCTTGAGGAGAATATCCAATTTGTTGAAGATAAAAAGCAGCACTAGCGAGTTGATTTTCTAATGCTGATGATGTGCTGTAGGAAGATCCAAATTCTTTTTCTAATTGTTCATCAGCAATTTCACTAATTCTTCTTTCCTTAATCTCGTTTAATTTTAAGGATCCGAGTTTTGTGAGAATATATTGTATCTGATTAGAGGCTAGATAATTTAAATTCCCAGTAGGGCCGATCATAAAAGAGATTTTTTCCATTTTCTTAAGAGTGCCGGCGAGTTCTTGTTGATTATTTCCCTTTGAGATGATCAAGAAATGTTCCAAAAAATTTTTGTCGAATCCTGCGATGATTTTAAGGAAGTCTTCATCAAAATTATTGAGATGCGCCTGCAACTTATTTCCTTGAAGATCTTCAGGAAGAGTAATCTGATAAACCATTATATTGTCAGCGATCATGTAGACATAGTCTGATTTTTGCATAGACATCTATTCTTTAGAGTAGTTTAGCAATGAAAAAATTTTCCTTTTTAATAATTATATAAATTTCGATATTAAATACTTTACATTTAGTTATTTTTGATATTTTCTAGCTATATTTCGGGCTAATTGCATCTGTTCTTTTGTCTCTAAACAGCAAGGTCTTAATTTACGGATCCATTTTACTGGATCTATCCCATTGGGGATATACCCGTTATATGACGCCCAAGCTACGGTCATTATACCAGATCTACCACACCCTGCTACACAATGTATTACAATTGGATGATTTTTTGAGCTAAATTCACTAGTAATTTCAAAAAAATTCCTTAATTGGACTTCAGTTGGAGTACCATAATCTGGGATCTCTATATGGTAATATTTAAATTCTTTTGGAACATCAGCTCGGTTATCAAATTCAGAACAATTTATTATAGCATCAATACCTTCTTTTCGATAAATTTCAATTACGTAAGGATCTGGCCACCACGAAACAGCCATTTTTTCCTTAATTATCCACGTAAAAGGCTCCGTTCTGTGAGGCTGTCCTTCTTTCGGCCAATACCATGGGCGAACCATAGAATACCATCAAAAAATTAATCTTTATAATTTGGTAATGCTATTAATACTTAAAATATAATTTGAAATGTAAATTTATGGTTGATAGAGAACAACTTTCTGCTTTTGATACAAGAAAATATCCCATACGTCCACATGTAGGAGTTGGAGTCCTCCTTGTTAGGGATAATCATCTATTGTTAGTTAAAAGAAAATATGATCCTGACGCGGGTTATTGGTCTATTCCTGGAGGACATTTAGATTTGGGAGAAGAAGTGGAAAGAGCAGCGGAGAGAGAAGCTTATGAAGAGACAGGTTTTAAGGTGAAAGTGACAAAATTAGCAGGGATCATTGATAAAATTATGTATGATGAGAATGGAAAAATCGAATATCACTATGTATTACTTAATTTTTTCGTAGAACAAATTGATGGTAGAACAAATGATCCTCCTACTGCTCAAGACGATGCACTTGAAGCCAAATTTGTTCCTTTCAATCAACTTAAAGATTATCAATTAACAACATCATTAATTAAACTTCTAAAACAATTAAAAATAGGTTTTGAATAAATTATAATATTATAATTTATTTCAAGTAGAGTAATAGTAATATTGTAACTTGATATTGTATTTTATCTTTTTATTAATTACGTTGATTTTAAAATGATTGATTTCGAAAAACTATTCAATCCAAGAAGTATTGGAATTATTGGTGCAAATGAAAAACGTTCTGGTAGGTATTTTATTGATTGTTTACAACATATTGGCTATGAGAAACCAATTTATCTATTTAATCCAAGTATAAAGGGAACCACCATAGCCGGTCTTCATGTCTATGGTTCAGTCTTAGATATCCCTGAGGATAAACCTCTTGATTATGTCATAGTTGCAGTTCCGGCAAGGATTTGTCCTACCGTTTTGGAAGAGTGCGGGAGGAGAGGAGTACCATTTGCAACTATTTTTGCTTCAGGGTTCTCAGAAGTTGGAAATCGATATTTGGAAGAAGAAGTTCTTGAAGTAGTAAAAAAATATAACATCCGAGTAATTGGTCCAAATTGTATGGGAATATTCGTCCCAAAGAATAAAATTTCCTTTTCAGGTGGCCTCCTCACTGATGAATACGGTAATTTTGGCGGAATTTTTCAATCTGGAGGATTAGCTGTTTATATCTCTGCAAAAGGGCAATCCATATATGGCACATATCCAAGTAAAATACTCTCAATTGGTAATCAGATTGATTTGAATTTTGTAGATTTTTTAGAATATTTCTTAGAAGACGATGAGACAAATATTATTGCACTTTATGTTGAAAATATTAAAAGCCAAGAAATCGGTAGGAAATTCATAAAAGTGGTGAGCGAGTTGTCACAAAAAGGTAAACCGGTCATTCTGTGGAAAGTAGGAAGTGGTGAGGCAACAAGAGAAACAATTATATCTCATACTGGAGGTCTAGCAGGATCAGTAAAGATATGGGAAGCAGTTGCGAAGCAAACGGGAGCTTTAATGGTAAAGGACTCCAATGAATTGATTAACTTAGCAATGACCTTCCAACATATCAGTAGTATGCCAATGGACAGAAACATGGGAATTACTACAGGTGGAGGCGGTGCTTCGATTGAAACAACTGACATATTTGAAAGGCATAACTTAAAAGTTCCGAAGCTTTCCCCTGGAACAGTAGCGAAATTCAGAGAATTTGTGCCAGATGTCAATACAATCTTTCGAAATCCTCTTGATTTAGGTGGAAGTATGGGAGATCCCGAAACATTTTACAGGACACTAATAACCTTAGATTCTGATCCTAACATCTCGGCTGTAATTTTTATTAAAACGTATGATTTTAACCACATTTTTCTCGAAACAATTAAACGGGCTTATAACGACATGAAAAAGCCACTTATATGCATTGCATATAAGATTGTGGATGATACAAGTGATTATGCAAATAAAGTTCACTTTAAGCGAGAATTGTTTAAAATGAAAATCCCTGTATTCGAATCAGTTGAACTTGCCGCTAAGGCATTGGACAACATATGTACTTTTAGAGAATTTCAGAATATACATGATAATCGATAAGCATCAATCTTTCTAAATAATATGGTTATTTGATTACAGAAATGTAAAAACTTAAATAAAATCAAATTCATTTACTCTTGTTTCTAATTTTAGAAATCCAAATTATATAAATTTAAATAACCTAAATGAGGTGAATTATATGGTTTTACTCATAAGTCAAACTTGGTATCCCCCTACTCAAGCAGAGAATGCGGGTAAAGCATACCTTGAGGCAATGAAAAAATTCCCAGATGATAGAACAATAGGTAAACCAATATTAAGATCTGGTGTAAAAATCGAAAAAGATGGCATTCATGGGATTGCTGTCTATTCTGTAAATGAAGGGAAGTTCAAAGAAGCTATGGATCTCGCAGTGAATAGAATGCTTATTCTGGGTAATGCAATCGAGGGTATGAGAATGTCAATAGATACATATTATGACTTAACTGAAGCAATGCCATTTGTGGGACTCAAAGCTCCAGAATAATATACAATTCTTCTTTTAATTTTAAATAGCTTTTTTTATTTTTGATAAAAATGTAAAATTTTATATATAAAGAAAATTAACACTACACTACAAAGAAATCTAATTGGTTTAATTAAATAAATTAAAGGAGGAAATCAATTTATGCCATATATTCTTGTACAAGCTTGGTATCCCACGGATATAAATACTGAAGTTATCGAAAGATACCTCGAAGTCTTAAAAGAATTTCCTTTTGATAGATCCCTCGGTAAAGAAACAATACCTGTTGCCTCTAATACTAATAAAAATGGAGTAGAGGTTATAAGTGTCATGGAAGTAAAAGAAGGTAAATTAGAAGAAGCTTGGAAATGGGCTGGAAACAGATTGGCACCTTTCCAAAATATAAAAGGATTTGAATATGAAATCAGACTCTGGAGTACATTAGCAGAAGGCTTAGAAGGAAGTGATTATACTCTTCCGGGATAAAAAACTTGTAATCTAACAAATTAAATTTTATTTTTTTTTTTCTAAAATTTTATCTAAAGATTCCATTGATGAATTCTTTAATTAATCTTCTCTATGATTTATTTTGTTTTTAATTAAAAAGACAAAAGAATATAATTTGAATAGAATTATTTTTTCTTAGTGGAATAACTTCCCAAATTAAATTAACTATATGAAGTGAAGGTATAGAAATTTGTCAAGCTTGATGAGAACTGCGAGGAATGGGCGGATTACAAAAGAAATGGAGATTGTCGCAAAAAATGAACAAGTAGATGTAGAATTCATAAGGCAAGGCATAGAAAGTGGCAGAATTGTAATTCCTAAATCAAATCGACGAGATTTAGAGACACCTATAGGTATTGGAAGAGGGTTATTAGTTAAAATAAATGCGAATGTCGGTTCATCAAAAACCCATTGCAATATCGATGAAGAAGTGGAAAAAGCAAAAATTGCTGCTCGATTTGGGGCAGATACCGTAATGGATTTAAGCACTGGTATTACCGAAACAGATGTAATTACAATTCGTAAAAAAATTCTCGATAATGTCAAAATACCGATAGGAACGGTTCCAATTTATCAGACGGCACTAAGGGCTCTTGAGAAAAAAGGAGCTATTATCCACATGGATGAAGATGACATGTTTAATGTAGTGGAAGAACAGGCTAAGGAAGGGGTTGATTTCTTTACTATTCATGTAGGAGTAACACAAGAAATAGTTAAATTTCTGATTGAACATCCAAGATTAATGGGTGTTGTTTCTCGAGGTGGAACATTCCTAGCATCATGGATTTTAGAAAATAATGAAGAGAACCCGTTTAACAGAAGATATGACTATCTGCTCGAGATGGCTAAAGAATATGACTTCACTCTTTCTCTTGGAGATGGAATGCGACCAGGAAGTATATTTGATTCTACAGATTTTGCCCAGGTTCAAGAATTACTCGAAATTTCTAAATTAGTAAAGCGAACTTGGGCTGCAGATGTCCAAGTCATGGTTGAAGGACCAGGACATATTCCTGCAAATGAAATTGAACGTAATATTAAAATGCAGAAATCACTATGCGATGAAGCACCATTTTATGTATTAGGCCCACTTGTTACAGATATTGCCCCAGGATATGATGATATTGTAGGTGCTATTGGAGGAGTACTTGCTGGTTTAGCTGGAGCAGATTATTTATGTTATGTTACTCCTTCTGAACATTTGGGCTTACCTACAAAGGATGATGTTAAGAGAGGTGTCATTTCCTCTAAAATTGCTGCCCACGCCGTTAACATCGCACGCTATGGAAAACGAGTTTCACACTGGGATTATAAAATGGATATCGCCAGAAAAGAACTTAACTGGGAAGGTATGATTAATCAAGCAATTGATCCTGAATTAGCAAGAGAGATCCATTACCGTAATGGATGTGCTGAAGGTGATGATGAAGTGTGTAGCATGTGTGGTGAATTTTGCGCGATAAAACTGTTGAAAGACACTCTTGAAAGCAGAAAAAATTCTACTTTATAGATGAAATCTTTTTTTTATTCAGAATTTCCTTTATTTCAATCACATTATAAGAAATTTTTTATAAAATTAAGGTATAAAATACTAAGGACAATGAAAAAAGTATTAACTATTGCTGGATCTGATTCTGGTGGAGGTGCAGGGATTCAGGCAGATTTAAAAACTTTCTCTGCTCTGGGAGTATTTGGAATGAGTGCTATAACTGCTCTAACTGCTCAAAACACTACTGGAGTTCAAGGAATATACGAGATTGATCCTAATTTTGTCGGAAAACAAATTGATTCAGTTATGTCTGATATAGGAGCTGATGCTTGGAAAACCGGAATGCTTGCAAATGAGGAAATTATTAAAATTGTTGCTGATCGTGCTCGTAAATATAGTGTTGAGTTTTTAGTTATCGATCCAGTAATGGTTGCTAAAGGTGGAGATCATCTATTAAAACCTAAGGCAAGTAAAGCTCTTATATTGGAATTAATCCCGTTGGCATGTGTGATAACCCCAAACCATTATGAGGCTCAAGTAATTACAGACATGGAAATAAAAAATCTTATAGACGCTCGTGAGGCAGCAAAAAAAATCCATTCTTTAGGAGCAAAAAATGTCGTTATTAAGGGAGGACATCTTCCTGATAAGGGTAATGCAATTGATATTCTTTATGATGGTAAAATATTCACTGAATTCCATGCAGCTCGTATTGAATCTAAAAATACTCATGGGACAGGATGCACTTTCGCTTCTGCTATTGCGGCAGAATTAGCTAAAGATCATAAAATTAAAAAAGCGGTTCATATTGCAAAGGCATATTTGACAGCAGCAATTATTAAGGCTGAAAAATTGAATATAGGGAAAGGTTATGGTCCTACTAATCATTCTCAAGATTTTTATGTTAATATAGATCTTGATTTAGTATCAGTAAAAGAAGATTAATCTTTATTTTTTATTCTTTGATATGCCCAATCTGCTTTATCTTTCATCCCGAGTGCTTCATAAGATTTTCCAAGAAAAAGAAACCCATCGGGGTAATCAAATTTTAGTTTAACTAATTTAAATAAGAAATTGATTGCCAAATCATATCGCCCCCTTAAGTAATTAACCATTCCTAATAAAAAAAGAATTCTTAAGTTTTTTTCATCAGAAGTTCTATCGTCGTAAGATTCCATGAGTAAATCTATGGCTTCAGAATACTTTTTATCGTCAATTAAAGTTTCAATAACCTCAATATATTTAAGGAAGATTATTCTATCAGCAACCTTTTCCATCTTTTTTTTAGATTCTTCATACAACTCTTTATTCTTTGCATCTTGTTGCTCTTTATTTTTCTCATCCAGAAAATCCTTAAATTTGGCTAAAACACTCTCTGGATAAGTATCACTACATAAAGGACAGTTTTTTGAGTGTAATAACCAATCTGCTAAACAATGAAAATGAATCGGATGACCATTATCGCATTCAAAATAAGAATGGCTTACCTCATCTACTTCTAAATGACAAACTATGCAGGAAGGCATAACGATTCAGTTGTGAGCCTTTTTTTTAATTATCCCTAGTATCCAAATGGCTTTATATATTAAAATTATAGACTAAAGACTTTTAATAGTATCTTTTTAGCAAAACTTTGAAAAATAGTTATATAGATCTTATGTTACTATATTGTTAAGAATGCAATTTTCACCTAAAAAATAGACCGTTGGTAGAATAATTATTGTCAATAAATAGAAATGAACTTTTTACAAAAATATTTAACCTTTTCTTGGAAATTAATAAGGATGTAGAAGCTGTCATTGTAAGTGATCAGATGGGATTAGTCATAGCTGGTGAAAAAAGAAAAGATATTGATATGGAAATAGTATCAGTTTTAACTTCAATTATCAATCCTATTTTAGAAAGGATCCGTGATGAATTCGCTTTCAGAGAGTTTGGAACTGCCAGTTTTGATACAGAATTTTATCGCCTTTTATTTATCTCCCTGGATGAAAAAAGAACGTTAAGTGTTGTTCTAAATAATATGGCCTCTGTTGATAGAGCTTCGCCTTATGCATATCTCCTAGCAGAAAAAGCGGTTCAGATACTTAATGCAGAGGAAGGTGACAACATACAGATGACGATTCCTCATTTTGAATATGAAACTGATGCTTCTGTTACCGAGGAAAGGGTTAAAAATCAAATATATCAAATGAGATTAGACCAAGGGGGTACTTATCGATTCAAGTTTGTTATTATTGGAGATCATGAAGTGGGGAAAACATCCTTAGTGAGAAGATTTGTGGAGAATAAGTTTTCCCATGATTATCGCGCAACAATAGGATTAAATATTTTAAGTCATAATATAGAGTTTTATGGGAATAAAGTTGCCTATAGTCTGTGGGATATAGGTGCTCAATCATTCTTTGCAAGATTCCGTCAAACATATTACCTAGGTGCACAGGCTGCGTTTCTTGTATTTGAGATAACTAAAAAACAATCATTTGATAATGTAATGAACTGGTATGGGGAATTAGAAAAATTTATTGATCAAAGAAAAATTCCTCTCATTATCATCGGAAACAAATTAGATTTACGGGATCAAAGAGCAATTACTTACCAGGAGGGTGTGGATTTAGTTAGCGAGCTTTCTAAAAACTTGAATATTAAAGCTTCCTACATCGAAACCAGTGCGTTAACTGGAGAAAACGTAGAAGACGCCTTTACATTAATAGCATATCATTATATATCTCAAAGTAAGCAAGAAGAAGAGGATAGATTAAAACTCGATCTATTAGAGGAGCAAAACTTAATATTAGAAAAAAGAATGAAACAAGGCGTAAATTTAGAAAACCTGTTAACATTAACTGTTATATCAGAAAACGAATTCTGGAGTCCAGGATTACAAATTCTCTCAGATATTAATTGTGAGTACAAACTAGAGAAGATAAAAGATGAGTATAATGAGAAAATATACAAGTTTTCTAATGGTGTAATGATTAAAAATTTCCTTTATAAAAATTTTGATGTATCCAAATCTGATGGTGTGTTTTGCATCTTTGACGCCCGTTATGAAGATCATATAGAGCCTGAGTGGAAGGATGTTGTAGTAAAGATTATCAACGATCTAGAGGAGAATAAAGTAGTTTTAATAGGCATAAGAGTAAGTGAAAAAACAAACTGGTCCCGAATAATGGAAGAATTTGATGTAAATGAGTTACTGGAACAAAAAATGATATCTTTGTTGTTTTTCAAAATTGGAATAGAATATAGGTTGGAAATTTATGATCAACTTAAAGTAATGCTTAACACAATTAAATATCTTTAAAAAAATCTTATAGTTATAATAAAGAATAATAAGCAAAATTATCATATTGAAGATAAAATAAACTGGAGAGTATCTTTGGTTGTACGTAAAAACAAGTTATTTATTGATTTCTTTACTAAATTTCTCAAGATAAATCAAGAAGTTGAAGCTGTAATTGTCTCAGATAGTGAAGGATTAATCATTGCAGGTGAAAAGAGAAAAGATGTTGATATTGAATTAGTATCTGTTTTAACTTCTATTGTCAATCCTGTTTTACAGCGTATGCGTAATGAATTCGCTTTCAAGAAATTCGGAAATGCAAGTTTTGACACAGAAGAACATCGCCTTTTGTTTATATCAGTTGATGAGGAACGAATATTAAGCCTAGTTTTAGATAGCATGGCCTCAATCGAGAAGCTATCACCTTATGGTTTATTTTTAGCTGAAAAAACGGCTCAGATTTTAACTGCTGAAGAAGGCGATCTAATTCAAGTTTCAGTCCCTAATTTTGAATACGAAGCCGAGAATGTTCAAAGGTTAAAAAATCAACTTTATCAAATGGAGATGACGACAAGGGGAGAATACCGTTTTAAATTCGTAATTATTGGAAATCATGAGGTAGGAAAAACGTCAATTATCCGTAGATTTGTTGAAAAAAAGTTTTCGCACGATTATAGAGCAACAATTGGACTGAATGTTTTGACACATACATTTGAATTTTTTGGAAATGAAATTGGGGTCACCTTATATGACCTGGGGGCTCAGAAATATTTTCGTCGTTTTAGGAAGTCATATTACACTGGAACACAGGCGGCTTTCATTGTTTTCGATTTGACTAAACGGGAATCATTTGAAAAAATAACAGAATGGTATGAAGAATTAAAAGAGTTCACTACTGATGAGGAACTGCCTATTGTTTTGGTTGGTAATAAGTCAGATCTAAGCGATGAACGTCAAATATTTTATCAAGAAGGTGTGAAATTAGCAAATAAAATATCAGAAAATGAAAAAACCAAATTATCTTATATTGAAACAAGTGCTTTGACGGGAGAGAATATAGAGGATGCTTTTAACTTGATCTCATATCACTACGTAATGAAAAGTAAAGAAATTGAAGATAGTAGAAGGAGTGACATGCTATATGAAAAAATATTATCCATCTTAAATAAAAAAATAGTTCTTACTCTTTCATTTATTACAAAGAATAATACGTGGAGTCCAGGACTACAAACATTTGTTAAAATTAAACAATTAGGAGAAAGTGCAACGGTAAGAGATTATGATGACGAACAAGTCTTCCAATATTCAAATGGATTGATACTAAAACAACATTTATATTCTGCCGCTGATGATATTTCTAGTTCTGATGGTGTGTTTTGCATTTTTGATGCCAGAGATAAGGAGCGCGTTGAAACTGAATGGAAGGAGATTATAATAAAAATAATCAATAATATTAAAGATAATGGTGTTATTTTGATTGGAATTAGAGCATTGGAAAGTACTAGTTGGTCACAGATTATTGGAGAATTAAACGTTGATGATTATCTTGATAAAAAAGCAGTTGACTTACTTTTTTTCAGAATAGGGGATGATTTTCGGATTGATATATTTGATCAGTTGAAATCAATGCTTTCTAGCATTGACGACAAGTATTAGGAATTAGAATTTCACGATTTTAATTTCTTACTCAGCTTTTCTGATATCAAATTTCCCATTTCCTTTGTGGTGAGAGTTTTAATTTTAGGATTTTCTATATCGATTGTTCGACCTTCCTTAAGTGCTTCTTCTACTGAAGATTCAATTAAGTCTGCAATATCAAGAGATTGAAACGATTCTTGCATCATCAATTTAACACTCAGAATTGCTCCAATTGGATTTGCAATGCCTTTTCCTGCGATATCTGGAGCGGAACCATGAATAGGTTCATACATTGATGTTTTTCCAGGATACATATTACCACTTGATGCCATTCCTAAACTTCCTATAAGAAATGCACCCTCATCGCTGATAATATCACCGAACATGTTCCCAGTTACAACAGTTTGAAAAGAATCTGGTTTTCTTATTAACCACTGACAGTAGGCATCAATATAAATATCTTCTTTTTCGATATCTGGATATGTATCACCAATCTCATGGAAAATCCGTCTCCATAATTTACTAGGACTTAATAGATTTGCTTTGTCTACAGAAGTGACTTTTGAATGACCCCTTCGTTTTGCATACTCAAAAGCGTAGTTTATAATTCTCTCACAACCTTTTCTTGTGACTACCATTAAATTCTCAGCAATATCATCTTTTAAAACTGCTCCTTTATTTGCGTAGAGTCCTTCTGTGTTCTCTCTCACAAATGCGATGTCTATACCTTTCCCGATGAATTCATCTTTTAAAGGGCATCTATCTTTTAAAGATTCATAGAGTTTGATTGGTCTTAAATTTACGAATAGATCTAATCGTTGTCGTATCTGTAATACTGCTACCTCACCCACTCCTGGAGGTAGATCTGGTAATCCTACCGCCCCAAACAACAAAGCATCAGAATTTTTTATAATTCCAAATGATTGTTCGGGTAAACTTTCTCCAAATTTCTTATAGACATTGCCCCCAGCAGGAGCTTCCTGAAACTCAAACTCGAAATCAGAATAATTCATAATAACCTTTAATATATTAAGACCCTCATTCACTACTTCTGGTCCAACACCATCTCCGCCACAATAAGAAATGATTTTTTTCAAAAACTTTAACCTTTTATATTATATATAATTAAGGTAATTTCTGATGATTTTTAAAAACTCATGTTCGCTTCATCAAATTATAGATTCTAATTAGTAAGCTTGTAGAATTGTGAAATAAAAAGGAAAATAAAGGATCATTAATACTAAAAATTGATGCAAAAAACGAAAAGTTTATTGATATTTGCCATATGTTATATATCAATTATAGGTTTCATTCTCCCATATGTGGTTATCACTTTTAACGGGTATCATGTAATGTATGATATCTTTGAAAGCGCGGCGAATGCTGGTGTCTTCTTTATTTGTTATATTATGGCTAATCTCTTATTTTTTCCTTTCATATATTCTACTGTATTACAGGAAAAACCAAGTCATAACATAAAACTCAGTAATAAAAAATTAAGACAACCCAGGTCTTATGCTTACATATTATTTGTAATTAGCACACCTTTAGTGATTTGGTTAATTATAGGAAACATTGTTTATTATTCAATAACAGAGTTTGGCGGTGGCTTAGGAGAATTTGCACGAAATGGGTTCTTAACATTATGTCTTTTGCTTTTTTTCTTCTGTATCTTTCCTGCTATAATTTTAAGCTTAAAAAAAAATAAAAATAGTTCTTAACTATTTCCTTAAATAATTAAATAAATAAGATTTCTTATCTTAGAGTTTAAATTAGAATTCAATCAAATAAAAATAAAATTAGAAGAGGTTAATAAATAAATGGCACTAATTATAAAATCCTTAAGTTCGGATCTGCTTGATGATTGGATTTTTTTCTTTGAAAATGTTGGTTTTGCTGACAATCCTGATTGGTCAGGATGTTATTGTCGATATTATCATTTTGCTGGAAGTAATAAGAACTGGGGAAATCAAACAAAAGAAGATAATCGTGATGCTTCAATCAATTTGATCATCTCAGGAGTAATGCATGGATTTCTAGCTTATTTAGAAGATAGACCTATTGGGTGGTGTAATATAAATTCAAGAGAAAATTTTGCTAAAGAGCTTTATGAATACGATATAGCAGATTCTGAAGGGAAACAGATTGCGGGAATTGTTTGTTTTTTAATTGGTCATACACATAGAAAGCAAGGTATAGCTCGAAAGCTCCTAAATCATGCAATTACTCATTATAAAAATGAAGGATACGACATTATTGAATCATACCCGAGAGTAGGTGATCTATCAGATGCACATAGTTATCGTGGACCAGTATCGATGTATGAGTCTGAAGGATTTGTAGTTTATAAAAAATTTAAGAATTTCTATGTTATGCGCTTAAATTTATAATTTAATAAACCTCATTTTATTTTCATTAGGGTTCATATACATTTTAATCATACATCTCTATAACTGCTTTTTTTTTGATAATTAAGAAAAATCTTGGATCTGTGAGCTCAGAACTATATCTCCCGACGTTCTTCTAGGACATCGCTATTTTGTCGATCGGATGAAATTATTAACCCAAACATACTCTATCGATTATCTACCGTAATCTTTATATATTTGAAATAAGTATTATAACTTAAAGAAGTTTTAAGTAAAATTTTAACAATACGTATATTAAAAATTATATAGTGGAGGAATAAGAATATGGCAAAGAAAGTCTTTGCTTGGAGTCCAGTTCGAAAGTTAATGAAAGATAATGGTGCTGAAATGGTTGCTCGAGATGCTGTTGATGCTCTAATTGATTATTTAGAAAAATTAGCTAAGGGTATGACAAATAAAGCACTCGAAATGACCCGACACGCTGGTCGAAAGAAATTAACTCTTGAAGATATGGACTTGGCAATGAAAATAGTCTAAATTGTTTTGTGAAACAATTTTATAAAAATTTTTTTTCTTTTTTTTGTAAATCTATTTCTGTATTTTTTAAGTATACTTTTTTCTTGATCTAATCTTCTATAAATTATATCAGTGAAGACCTTTAAATCATTGGGATAAAGAAATCAATAAAGATTTAAGAAACAGCATATTAATTTAATAACTACAGAAAGTTAAAAGAAAGTAAACATGGAAGAAGACAAAGGTAAGAAAAGTATTCCATTTATTGAGGGAAAAGATATTAATCTCTGTCCCCCTAATACAGAGCATATTAATCTGTATACTAGGTGGATGAATAATCCAAGAATTCGAAAGTATGCAAGATATGAATTCCCTCAAATTATAGAAGAGGTAAAAAAATGGTTTGAACCTAAACAAGAAACTATGAAATCTGAGATCTTTCTTGAAATATGGCATAAAGCAGATGAAAAACCCATAGGATATGCGGGTTTTATTGATATTCGTTGGCTTGATAGAAATGCATTTCTGTTCTATTTAATTGGAGAACCCGAATACTGGGGTAAAGGATTTGCTACAGAAGCTGCAAAACTAGTTGTAGAATACGGATTTAATGAACTGAACTTTAATAAAATAAATGCGACAGTTTTTACTCCAAATGTATCCTCAGTTAAAGTAGTTGAAAAAAATGGTTTTAAGCATGAATTAACCTTAAAAAAAGAGATATATATTGATGGAAAGTATATAGATGCTCTAAAATATTCAATTTTAAAAAGAGAATGGCTAAGTCTTCAAGGTGATCAGTAATAATGGAAGAACAAGATAATGATAAAAAACAGATAATTGATCACTTTCCATTTATTCAAGGAGAGAACTTGGATCTTTGCGCATTAAACTCAAAGCATGCAGAATTATATGCTAAATGGAAAAATGATCCCATTGTTAGAAAATATTCCCGAAATGTAATTCCAAGAACCCTAGATGAACAAAAAGAAAGATATGATACCCCACAAATTGAGTTTAAGGAACATGTTTCTTTTGAAATATGGCATAAAAAAGATAAAAAGCCTATTGGAAGAATAGGATTAGGACATATAGATTGGGTAAATGGATGGGCGAATGCATATATTTGGATTGGAGAGAAAGATTATTGGGGAAAGAATATTGCTACAGAAGCGACTGTATTATTAGTTAATTATGCTTTCAGAGAATTAAATCTGAATAAGCTTCATGGGGGTGTAATAATTGATAATATTGCTTCATGGTCTGTTGCTGAAAAGATTGGATTTACTTTAGAGGGTATTGAAAAGGAGTCAATCTATGTGGATGGAAAGTATCTAGATAATAAAACCTTCCGCTTATTAAAGGAAGATTGGATTAATAGAAAGAAAAATAATCAATAAATGTGGTGGTAGAGAATGAATGATAAAGAGGAATCTGTTTTTCCTTTTATTCAAGGAGAAACAATAGATTTGGTTGCTCAAAATTCTAAATGGGCAGATTTATATGCGAAATGGCAGAACGATCCCAGAGTTCGTCAATATGCAAGGCATGAATTTCCTATTATCCCTGAGGAGGTAAATAAATGGTTCGAAAATCCCCCAAGAGGAATAAGAGATTTCATTATATTTATAATATTTCATAAAAGGGATCAACGCCCTATTGGAAGTATTGGTTTTAATCGCATTAATTGGGTGAATCGAAATGCCAATATATTTACAGAGATAGGAGAACCAGAATATTGGGGAAAAGGTATAGCTGTAGAAGCTGCAGAATTAATGATAAAATATGGATTTACTGAATTGAATTTCCACAAAATCAATGCCTCTATTCATAATCCAAATCAACGATCTCTTAGAGTTGCTGCAAAATTAGGGTTGAAAAAGGAGGGTGTCCAAAAGGAACATATCTACATCGACGGAAAGTATTTTGATATTCATAAGTTTGCAATTCTTAGAAAAGAGTGGATGAAAACTGAAAAAGAGAAGATAAAAGGTGATATTGATTGATTGATAAAGAAGACAAAGAAGATGGTGTTTTCCCTTTTATTGAGGGAGAGAGGATTGATCTAGTTGCTCAAAGTTCTAAATGGGTTAATTTATATTGTAAGTGGAATAATGATCCAAGAGTAAGACATTTAGCTCGACACGACATGCCTATGATACCGGAGCAGATAAAAAGCTGGTTTGAACCTCCGTCAGAACGAGGTACAAGAGAGGTCATATTTTTTGTAATTTATCATAAAGCAGATAAACGCCCAATAGGTACAATAGGGTTCTTTTTGATTAATTGGATAAACAGGAACGCATTCATCTCTGCAGTTATCGGAGAACCAGAGGATTGGGGAAAAGGCTTAGTTGGTGAGGCTGCGAATTTATTAATAAAATATGGATTTACTGAGCTAAATTTCCATAAGATCTGTGCAGGTGTTTATAATCCAAACAGAAGATCACTTCGCGTAGCAGAAAAGCTTGGATTCAAAGAAGAAACTGTGTTGAGAGAGGAACTTTTTGTAGATGGTGAATATGTTGATATGCATCAGTTTGCTATTTTTAAAGATGAATGGATGGAAAAAAATAATATTTAAGCTATTTAGCTTCAGGTAAAACTAATATAAAATTGCTCCCTTGAGTGTAATCACCTTTAATTTTATCCTCAACCCAGATCTTTCCATTAAATAGGTTCAAAATCTTACTCACCAATGAAAGCCCTAATCCCATTCCTTTCCTACCCTTAAATTCTCGATTTCCACTTAAGAAAATCGCTGTTTTTCTATCATCAGGAACTCCAATACCATTATCACTAAACTCAATTTTGAAATTAGTTTTATCATCTATTTTGATTTTTGATAATCGTATCGCAATTTCTACATTAGGATTTTCATTGTATTTTATACTATTAATTAATATATTTTCAAAAACGTCTTGTATGAGCTCATTCCCAAGAATTTCATATTTTCCATTTAAACCATCAACCGTAATTTTTACATTTCTATCTTCATATGTTTTCTCTATAAAATCAATTGAATTCTCTAAGTATCTCGAGATCTCTAAAGATTTAGTTGAAAATTGCTCATCTTCAATTATAGATAGGGTTCTAACATTAGAAACTAGTTTAGATCCGCGATCTACTTGTTTTTTAATAATATTCGCAATATTCGAGATATCTTTCGACTTCTCAGAACTACCTAATTGGTAAGAAATGAGTTCAGCTGAAGAATTTACAACTTGAAGGATATTATTAATATCATGTGTAAAAAGGTCTTTATAAAAGCTTGCTTGGTCATAGGC
Source organism: Promethearchaeota archaeon (assembly GCA_048941385.1). Lineage (GTDB taxonomy): Archaea > Asgardarchaeota > Lokiarchaeia > Sigyniarchaeales > SOKP01 > Loki-b32. The sequence continues at coordinate 26,810 of JBHLNR010000003.1, read as the reverse complement.
TTCTTTAAATTTTTTTTCTGACTCTTTTAAAGCTTCTTCAGCAATTTTCCGATCAGTAATATCAAATGCAACTCCTTGAAAATGAGTAATATTTCCATTTGAATCTCTTCGAATCCAGGTTCTGTCATCTAACCATTTTACTTCGCCCGATTTAGTTATGATTCTGTATTCTTGAACGAATTCATTTATATCTTCATTACTATAATAACCCACTTCTTCCGTAACTCTTTCCAAATCATCAGGATGAATTATTTCAGCATAAATCACGTTTCCAGAATAAAATTCTTGTGGAGTGTATCCCCATTGGTTTACATTATCAGAAACAAATTCCACAGGCCATCCTTCTGAATTTTTCCACAGAATCCCTATACCAGGACTATTATTAATAATTTTTTCAAGTTCTTTCAGCTTTTCATAGGATTCCTTCAGCTCTTCTTGAGCAATCCTTCTCTCCTGTTCTGATTCCTTCTTTTCAAGGAAGTTTTTTAATCTTTTTCCAAGTTCAATAATTAAATTTTCTTCTTCTGGAAGGAATGGTTTATCTTCTAAATAGAATATTTCTATATCTAATGGTTTCTCATTAATAGTAATATGATTTACCAATTTCCACCTAGTTGCTCTAAAATCATGAGATTTAAATTCCTGTCGATCAAATTTTATTTGAACCCTCGCTCTATCTGGAAATTGCATTGCTGTAGGGATTAAAATGACAACTTCATTTATGAGATCTTCTAATGATAAATTCTGACTTTCTATTATCTCAGAAATTCCGTACAAAAAATTTAACTCGTTTACTCTTTCTTGGAGACGGCTTTCTGATTCATTAAGTCTAATGGTTGATTCTTTTTGTTCTGTAACATCATGCAGGATTGCTTGAATATAAGTTTCTCCTCTCAAATAGATAAATTCTATATGTGTTCTAGCCCAAAATTGAGTCCCCTCTTTTTTATACAATTGAATTTCTCTAACTTCAGGTATTTTACCTGCACTAGTCTTTGCAGTTCTTTCTTCTAAATTTGCAGAAGTTGGATCAACATAGAAATTAAAGTTTTTAAAATTATGGCCAATAAGCTCATCTTTAGAATATCCTGTGATTTTCTGAGTACTGTCATTACAATCTAAGATGATTCCCTCAATAGTGAAAAGGACTATCGCAAATGGAGCATTGTTAAATAAATTGCGGTATTTTTCTTCAGATTCTTTGATCTTCTGTTCAGTTATTTTCTCGTCGGTTATATCATGAATTGTAACAAAATCTGCTGGTTTTCCCCTATAAGTAATAGTTTTTGAAAATACCTCTAACCAAATGATATCCCCATTTTTCCTTATCCCTCTAAATTGATATTGGTTGATAATATCTGAGTCTCCTTGTTGTTTCTTTGTTGCTTGTTCAGCAACCATGATTCTATCCTCAGGATATATTACATTGAGAAAACCACCTTGACCCCAAGCCATTATTTCTTCAATTGAATATCCAAACGTAGAAGCAAGTTGTTTATTTACATATCGAATAAAATCATCCTGTAAAATTGCTATGCCTAGGAAGGATTGTTCTGAAAGAGTTCTGTATTTTTCTTCTGATTCTTTTATTTTTTCTTCAGCAATTTTCCGGTCAGTAATATCTTCAGTCTGAACTAAAACCAAATCTGGAGGTAAAAAGACATATTTTACAAGTAAATCTTTTTCTTGTTTGGATATTTCCATTATATATTTCATTTCATGCTCGATATCTACTTTTTCCTCAAAACATCTCATTATATCTTCTAAAAGTTCGGATCGGGTTCTATACATTTCAGAAGCTTTAACACCTATGAATTTCTCAACACCACTCTGGGTAATTTTTACAGCAGCATCATTATAATCAATCAATATAAAATCTTCCCCGACTTTTTGCCATGCATAAGTTGGAATTGGACTACCTTTAAAGAACTTCTTAAATTTTTCTTCTGCCTTCTTCCTTTCATCAATATTTCTTGATATGATTATACCTCTCCAATTCTCTTCTGTATTATCAATCACTTTTCCCCAAATATCAAACCATACCCAATGTCCATCTTTATGCAACACTCTTGCTTCTCTTCTCATTTCTCCTGTTGATATTAAAATTTCGTAATCTTTATTATATTCATCTTCTTCGTCAGGATGAAGTATATTTTTTGCAGGCATACCGATTAATTCATCCCGGGTATAGCCAAGTTGCTTAAGATGTGTCGCTTCATTAACATATCGATATGTTGAATTCTTATCAAAAATTCTAATCAAATCATTAGAATTTTCTGAAATTAAGCGATACAATTCTTCCGATTCTTTTAATCCTATCTCAGATTTAATGTGTGAAGAAATGTCTTTTGCAATAATCAAAGCCTTTTGTGTTCCATCATAATCAGTAAACAATTTTCCCGTAAACTCATGAAAATGGTATTCCCCCTTTTTATCTCTTAGACGTAACGTTGCAACACCTTCTTTCTTTTTTATTCCTTCCTTTATAGCTTGAAGGGCTTCTTTTTTGTCCTCGGGATGGATTGCAAATAGAATTTTATTTCTCTTTAAATCTTCTTCTGTATACCCTAAAACTCGTTTAAAAACTGGTTCATTGCAATATTCAATCTCTAATTTCTGATTGATTATATAAACGAGATCATTTTGACTTTCTAATATTAATTTGTATCTTTCTTCTAATGTCCCAGATGTCAATTTTTCTTTTGAAGCAGTCATAATTAAAATTCATTTTTGATTTTTAGAACATTCGATCAAAGAAATTATACTTTATTAAATAGTATTAAAATCTCTTTTTTAGGTTATATTTAATATTCTATAATCTAAACATAATCATTCATGATTCTAGAATGCATAAATAATAAAACTCCCTATTTATATACTATTTGAATTTTATTGCATGAAGATGCTTAATTGCCTTAACTTCTCCATATCATAAATGATCGAAAATCAATATTTGTACAATAAAACATTTATATTTTATAAAAAAAAAAATAATAAAAAAAATTAAGATAAATATAAATTTATTCAACCACCACCTATAGGTGGGAAAATCGATATTATATCTCCATTTTTAAGTACTGTTTCAAGATTATTATGTGGCCTGCCATTTACGATAATGACTGTCTGCCATACTTCCCTGGGGATCTGATATTTCTTAAACAATAGTTCAACTTTACTGTCCTTAGGAATTACAATTGTCTCTTTTGCTGGGCCATATTCTCGTAACATAGCAAAAAATTTAACTGTAACCTCAATATTATTGTTATTCATCTTCCTCTCTATTAAAATACCATTTATATAAAACAGACATGTTAATTGGGAATATTGCTATGATATCTCCATCTTCTACTTTCTTTGTAAGTCCCGAATATCTTCCATTCACGAAAATGTGGATAATTTCATGCTCCTTAATATTATATCTTTCCAAAATATCAGAAACTCTTTCGATATCATTAGGTTCAATAGTAAACTTTAATGGGAGACTTCCCATGATATCTGGTTGTACTTTTTTCCTTAAATCCCCGAAAAATTTTATTCGAATTGGCATATTCTTAGATTATAATTATCTAAAACACACTGTCTAATTCATCGTCTGTTACATTAAAAACTTCTCCTGAGGGCTCAAGCTTTTCTTCCATAAAGAACTCAGGTAGTCTATCATCAATTGCAGTAAATCCCGCTTTTTTATTGAATTCTAATTCAGCATCTAAGATTTGTTTTCCTATCACAGGGACGTCATCCACAGTAAGGTTTACTCCTAATACTCCGTTCAAAGATTCAACTATACCTTCTAATCCTGAAGGAATATCTAAAATTGCAAATGCAACGAATAGACAATAACCTGTTGCATCCAATGCCGCTGTAGCTATCTGTAGGTTTCTAGAGATCTCTGCTTTCTTAGGATCCCGAGGATCTGCTTGACCACCGACGCCCATAATTTCAGGAGCGATAGCATAACCCGCTGTATGGTCTGCTCCCATAGGAGTAGTAGCATAAGTGACTCCTATACCCTTGATAGCACGTGGGTCATAAGCAGGTAATCCTTGACCCTTAACTGTGGGAATTCTGGTAACACCCAAAACTTTACCGGTAATCTCAGTTCCCTGAGCTAAAATTCGACCTGTTGGTGTTTTCTTACGAATTTCATCCATGAGTTTTAGAGCACCTTTACCATCTCCAAATTTCGCTAATCCTCCTTCCATAGCAACTGCAAGTGTATCACCTGCTTCAATAGTATCAACTCCTAAATCATTACATGCTCGATTTAACTCACCAACATCGTCTAAGTTATAAATTCCACAATTTGCCCCTAAAGCCCATACTGATTCATATTCTAAAACTCCAACTGGATCTTTACCGCCAGGTTTAGTCCATACCTCTGAGCATTGTATTATGCACCCAGGACTACAGAAGTGAGGTCGGACGCCACCTCTTTTTTGGATTTCCTCAGCTTTAACTTCACCAGAAATTTTTTCCGCTTGTTCATCCTGACCACTAGAAAAGTTTCTTTGGGGTAATCCACCTGCTTCATTTATAATATTTACCAAGACACTTGTCCCATATGAATTAAGCCCTCCTTTTGGTTGAGTAACAGGATGTTCCCCGAGTGCTTCTCTCAATTTTTTAATCCCCTGAGAAAATAATTCATCATTCACAATTTCAACACCTGGAGCATCAGTTTCATCTACGATTATAAATTTTAATCCTTTAGATGCCATTACAGCACCAAGCCCACCTCTTCCAGAATATCTACTAGGCAACCCTTCAGGATCATTGAAACAAACTCCAGACATTACTCCAAGAACCTCTGCGGCTATTCCAACACCACAAATCCCAACTTTATCCCCAAATTCTTTAAAGAGTTCTTTATATGTACTATAGAGACCTTTACCTGCCCATTTATTAGCATTTACCAATTCAGCACTGTCATTAGTAACTTGAAGAAGAAAGTAATCGTCTCCTTTATGTTTTCCTTCTACTATTAGAGCTCCGATCCGTAATCTTGCTAGTTTCTGTGCAAAAGGAGTTCCCGCATTAGCTTCTTTAATTCCTCCAGTTAAGGGGGACTTTCCTCCAACTGATATACGACCAGATGTTGGGGCTCTCGTGCCTGTTACAATCCCTGGAGCGAATACAATCTTATTATGAACTCCTAAAGGATGACAGGTGGGAGGAACTTCTTTGGAAACAATAGTTGATGTCATACCACGACCGCCTAGTCCTGCGTAATCTGCTGGTAAATCTTCAAATTTAGCTTCTAAATTAGTCATATTAACTCTTAATATTCTTTTTGGCAAATTTTTCACCTCTATATTATTTGGCAGTTAATGTTTATGATTAATAATTATTTATATATTATCTATTTAGAAGCCGAGCGCGTTATGTACATAGGATCCTATCGTGCAAAATTAAACAAAACTAAGATAAAAACCTAAACAATAATTTAAGAGCAGGCCCGAGGGGAATTGAACCCCCGATTTCTGATCTTAGGTTACAGAAGCCTATGATCTTCAGCTTAGGAGGCTGCCGCCCTATCCAGACTAGGCCACGGGCCTAAAAATTACCTATAAGTTAAGATTTCTTCTATAATAAGCTACACCGCAGATTGGACAAAAATAGTTATCACCAATTTTGATTGCTTTCTCAATAGGAGTTTCTACTTGACAGTTCATAACACAACATTTTACTTTTTCCGGTTCACTCCCTTCCTCGTTAGACAATTTTATCATAGAAATTAATGTGAGTTTTAATGTATGCAATTATAAAAATAATCAAAAGGTTTTAATTAATAAGGTTATAATTACAATTATAAAAATTTTTTTTAATACGAATTGTTTTTTGAGTTTTTTAAAGATGGAAAGAAGATCATCAAATAGACCCATTGATTATTTGAAAGATTCCATTAATCAAATAATTTTAATAAAAGTGAAGCGTAATCGTTTGTTCAGAGGGCGCCTTGGTGGTTTTGACGAACACTTAAATCTCTTCCTTGAAGAAACTAGTCAAATTTTTGAGTATCAGGATGAAGAAGGTAACATAAGAGAAGAGCATGAAGACTTAGGCTCCATTGTTGTACGTGGAGATAATGTAATTTTTGTAAATCTCGCGAATTTAGGCTAGTCAAAAGTATGTATAAACCTTTAGTTCTTTAAAATTAACCCTAGAGTACTATACTTTTAAATAACAATTATTTAGTTATTTATATACAGAAAAATCATTGTTTTTCAAAAAATTGCACGTAAGTAAAGAAGAAAAACCATATGAATCAATAATTGTTAACCCTAATTTAGGGCGTCCTATATTTTTAAATATAGATCGCAAATTGAAAAAAAAGGAATTTCAGACAGAGATTCTTATTATAAGTGATGTACTGGATCCTAAGGAATTCAGAAAAAAAGTTGATAGGAATATAAAACTAGCTCCGGTTTTAGATTATCAGTGGAAATATAGAGATATTTATGAGTTAAAAAAGAAAATCTCAGAAAAAGCAGAAGGTTTTTGGGTAAGAAGACATAAAAAAAAAATTAGAAAAAGAAAGCAAAAAATTATAGAGCGTGAAATAGCAAGGGATGAAATTGATTTCAAGTCAGATGATGTTGACTACAAGTTCAAGAAGTTAAAAGTACATCCCTATAGAGGGAACGCTCTTTTACTTTCTGTTATTGATATCAAAGAAATCTCCACAATTCCGATTTCCAGTGTTTCCTATTTAGATAAATTAGCTCCACAGGATTATTTATTAAAGTATAGCATTTTTGGTAATCTCACTAATTTTTATCTGGTATCTGTTAAATTTGCAATCAGCAAGGAAGTGAAGAATTTTCTAAAAGAACGAACTTTTGTAATGTTCGACATAATTTCCTCACAAGGCAGAATCAATTTTCACTCAATTGTTATTTCTAAAAGAGATTGGAAGAATTTTACATTTATTCATGCCACTGATCTGCATTTAGCAGAAAGAAACGACAGAATTTATAGTATCGTTAAAAAATGGACTGAATCATCGGTTAAGAGAAGTGTAGATGATTTCTTCGATACAGTTGTGAAGAAACTAAAACTCAAAAAAAAAGACAATCGAGATAAAACAATAACAGATATGAAAATTCCTTTAAGAAAACGTCTCGTAAATCCGAATAATCAGTTTAGAAAATTTATTAAAATCATAAATAGAAGAGTATTTAGAAATGAGGTTGATTTTATCGTTCTCACAGGTGATCTCGTCGATTATACCGTATTGAGTAGATTAGCAAAAAAAGTTCGCAAATTAAATGAATTTAAATATGAAGAGAGTAATTGGAAAATCTTTAAAGACATACTTCTCAACTCAAAATATCAAAAACATCATAAAGGAGCAATTAAAGCCGAAGAATTATTATGTCCTATTTTTACAACAGTTGGAAATCATGATTATCGACCATATCATTATGATCTAACTTGGGGTGAAATGTATACAAAAATAGGATTGAACGCTGCTGAAGCTATTGCATTGAATGAACTTTTTTCTGCTTCTCCAATTACAGCATTAGTTAAATCTACGATGGCATTAAAAGGATATTTATCAGAAATAAATCCTTCCTTTAACTATTCTTTAACACTGGGAAATAATAATTTTATTTTCTTAAACACAGGATCTGATTCTTTTAAAAACATTAGAGATTTACTCACAGGACATCCCTCAGTAACAGGAATCGCTGGTAGGCAGATAAACTATCTGGAAAATATTATAAACAATAAAATACAAGAAAATTCCAATGTCTTTTTGTTTTTGCATGGTCCTCCGATAAATACTGGAGAAAAAAGAATTAGTATTAAACTTTTTGAAAAAAAAGGGGGGCGTTTTATTAAAGAAAAAATCGATGACTTCAAAGAATCCGTTCTCAGAAAATTAGGACAATCAAGTTCCGATGCAAGATTAGACAAAATGTTTAACGTAAAATATGGAACAATTTCTTCAAATTGGGAAAAACTTGTTAAATTCTGTAAGGATTATTGCACTCTTACACTTTCTGGGCATACACATACATTGCGGGAGTTTCGATTGGAGGATCCAGAGATAAAAACTAGAGTGTATGATTCACCTCCTTTCAGTTTAAAAAAAATTGAGAATCCTGCAGCAGTTTATTATGATATATATTCTGAACTCTACACAGATTATGAGAGTATTGAAAAAAATAGACCCTTCATAGTTCAAACTCCTGCTTTAGGGCTAGGTGGATATAAAAATCCAGAAACAGCTGGAGCATTTAGAATTGTTGAAATCAAAGATGGGAAATTAAATTCTTTTAAAGTAGAATATATTAATCGATAATTCTTTAAAGTTTTTCTTTATCTACTATGTCACTTGTTTAATGATTTTTGAATAGAATTTTCGGATAGTCCTTAATTGTTTAGAATTAAAAACATCCATCTTAAAATTTCTCAAAAAACTTCCAAATTTGGGGTATTCCTCAGGATTAGTTTTAGTAAGAAAAGCACAATTGATTACTGTAAAAATAATACTCAGCTTTTCATTTAGTGTATATGAGTTTCCATTAATAAGTTCTTCAAATAGATCGGATGGGACTAAAGCATTTTCAATTGGAGATTTGATATCGTCGCTTGAAAGCCCACTTTTAAACATAATCGGTTTAATTTCAATATTACTTGATATAACTTGATCAATCTTATCTCTCGCATTGCTAGTAGTTTCTATCTTTTCTAACCGAATGGTATTTAGAGGAACTTCATTTTCTCCTATTATTGGTGTTTCTTCAATAATTTTAGTGTCTTCAGGTATAACTAAGGTATCGGCTGATAAATCTGTAGTATTAAACAATTCTTCTAGTAATGGTGAATTTTCGGTACTCATATCCAGCACATCTGCGATAACTCGAATCATTTTGTTCCGGTTTTCTTTATGGTTTGCAACCATGGGATATGTTTTTAAACCCGTTATTTTTTCTATTTCTTCTGGACTCATCGCTTTGTTTAAGTCTTGTTTATTAGCTATAAAAGCAGCTCGTGCATGAGGAACTTCTTCATTAATGAGGTTTATAAAAAATTTGCTTTTTTCAACATTTTTCATTGTAGAATCAGTAACAACAAGTACAGCGTCACTTTCCTTTATAAATCCCTTCCAAAGGAATTTAAATTGTTCTTGACCCGCAAAATCAAATAAACGAAATAAAAGCCTCCCTATTTTTATTGTAGCGATTTCACCTGTAATAGTGGGAACATGTTGAAGAGGAATCTCATCCATTTTTATTAATTTTTTTATAGTAGTTTTACCCACTCCAGCAAATCCTACAACAGCTATTTTTGGTTTTAAATTTCTATGCATCTCGTCGAGCATTACGTTAATACCAGTAAAACTTATATTCCTTATGTCTTTTCCTTTTAAATCATCTCCTAGACGATTTATAAATTGGTCCTTAAAGTTAAACAATTGGGGCTTGATCAATCGATAATAATCATCCATCAATCCTGTAATAAATAGAAAAATTAAGTTGATTTCAACCTCAACTTCATATGCTATTCTATACTTAATGAAATCAAAATGTCCTGAAGTTCTCCCAAGGCTTGTTTTTACCTCTTTTAAAATCCTAAAACTCAGATCTTCAACTTCAGAATTACTCAGAGCATTTCCATATGCTCGTTTATAAATTACATCATTTTCTTTAAGTACATATACTTGACGAAGCATCCTATGCAAACTTATTATTGATCAATAACAAACCATAAAATTATGATTAAGGAAGGCAAATAATTAGTAAAATAAGATATTTAAAAACATATTTAAAAACAAGAAATTTTAAGATGATAGTGAACAATACCTATAACATTCAATCGTGAATAGGTCTACCTTTTTTATGAATAGCTTTACCAATCGATGCTTCACTACTAGAATTGTCTCCGCAACATCATGGACAGTTTAAAACATCCTTAAAAACAAGAATTTATTAAGAGTGTATCGAACAATAGTAAAACTAAACTAGTAGGTTATTTATACATAAAAAATCTAAGAGTATTAATTCAATTTATACATATCAATAACTCTTAATGGTATGTGTCCAAGGCTCCCAATTTTACGCCAAGGATTATGAAAATAGTAGCCATTATCAATAAGAACAAGATTTATCGTTACAAATCGTTCCTTTCTTTCTTTTTTTTGATGAAAAGGATAATAGGCTCCCAGTTCTTCTTGTTTATTACTTTCAAGATTAGGACATAAATAACTCAATGATTTTCCTTTACCTACAGCTCTTAATGGAAGAAAAAGGAATTCTAATCCTAAGGATTGATAATGCTTAATCATTTTCTTCGGAAGCAATGACTGTGGATCTTTAGAAATTGTGGTTATCACAATAATATTAAACAATTCTCTTTTCTTGGATGGGAGAGTTAATTTGTATTTAATAACATTATCAAGGCTTTTTGCTCTTCCTTTTTGAACATTAAAATTTTGGTGAAACGTGTCAATGCTGATATAAAGGCGTAAACGTTTATTTGCATTATTAAAATATTTTTGAAAAAGCTCATGACATTTTATGTAATCAATGAAATAACTACCATTTGTTGTAAAACCAGGTTCGAAACCAGCTTTTGAAATCTCGATCAAAAGATCTGCCAAATCTAATTTTTCATCCGTCCATAAAGTTGGTTCACCACCTGAAAAGTGAACCCATTCTATTGTTTCTAATGTATGACAATCTGATAAACATAACTTAAGTTGCTCAAAAGATAATTTATAACCAATAGGCATGGGTTCATCTACTCGCACACAATGTATACATGAAAAATTGCATTTCTCTAACAAAAAGACCATCATTAGTGATTTATCAACAATTTTTCTCATCTCAACCATTTTATTATTCTCGCCAATAATAAATGTTATTAAAAGCACATAAATATATTTGTATTTGAGTATGATTAACGCCATTAACCTTAAAAACAAGAATTAAATTACTAACATTTTTATTTCGTTAAAACTACAAAATTACAGAAAATCAAAACTAATAGGGTATTTATTCATGAATAGGTCTTCCTTTTTTATGAATAGCTTTTCCAATTACGGCTTCACTTCCTTCAAGTACCATCTCGGAGATGGTGGGATGACTATGAATTGTCTCCGCAACATCATGGACAGTCAGTCCATGTTTAATAGCGAGTGCAAGTTCTGCAATTAATTCAGAAGCTTCAATGCCTATACATGAAGCACCTATAAGCTTAAATGTTTCCTTTTCTGCAATTGTCATTAAAAACCCTTCTTCTTCACTCATACATTTTGCCTTTCCTGAAGATCTATAAGGAAATTGTCCCATTAATACATCTATACCATGATCCTTTGCTGCTTTCCTCCTTATTCCCACAGATCCAATATTTGGTGTAGTAAAAATAGTTGCAGGAACAACTCTATAATCAGTACTGGTTTTTTTTACAGGGAAATTTCCAATGCTAGCTAATGCATTAGCAACTGCTACATCTGCTTCATGATAAGCAACATGAGCTAACATCAAACCTCCAGTTACATCACCTATGGCATAGACTCCTTCAACAGAAGTCTCTAATGTGTTGCCATTGCATCTTATAGCCCCCCTATCTGTTTTAACTCCCATTTCTTCTAATCCGAGATTTTTTGATTCTTTTTCTCTTCCGATTGAAACTAAGCATATATCTCCTTCAAAACTAAACTTCTCTGCTTCTTCAATTTCATCTCTTGGAACAGAAGCAGAACATGTTATCACCTTAACACCTGATCCTGTATTTTGTACTGAAAGAACGTTTTGAGATGTTATTATTTCAATATCTAGTTCATTGAACTTCTTAATCAATTCTTTTACTATCATAGGTTCTTCAGTAGCTATAGGTGAAGCAAGGTACTCTAACATCGTAACTTTACTACCGAAGGATGCAAAAATATTAGCAAATTCACATCCGATTACACCCGCACCAATGATTAGCAATCTACCTGGCACTGTAGTGAAATTAGGATCTAAAATATCGTTACTAGTTAAAATTTTTTCATGGTCTATGTTAAAGGAAGGAATTAATGCCGGAGAAGACCCTGTGGCTAGGATAACTCTCTTTGCTTTAATAGTAGTGTCTTTTCCATCTTGAATTGAGATTTTAAAACCAGTTTCTACATTACCTCCAACAATTTTACCGTGTCCAAAGTATAAATCATTTTTCCAAGCTTTCTCTAAAGTATCTATTCCATTAACTAATTCTGTAACTATACGGTTCTTTCTTTCTACAGCTTTTTTAAAATTTAGTTTGAACTCTGTTATTTCTATACCAAGATCCTCAAAATCCTTCAATTTCTCTATAGCTTGAACAGAAGCATATAAAGCTTTGGTGGGGATACAACCACGGTTCAAACAAGTCCCTCCGAGTTTGTCTTTTTCAATTACAGCAACTTTAGCACCATATTGAGCTGCTCTTATTGCTGCATGATAACCTCCTGGACCTGCCCCAATAATCGCTATATCATAAATAAGATCAGACATTTTTCCCTCATAATCAAATTATTATTATTAGCTGTTTAAATTGTAAATAATACATTAAGTAATAAATTTGATCACAAAAAGTTATAAAATACAAATAATTTGAACCAAGGTGTATCTCCTATCCATATTCAAAATTTAAATGAACTACTTAATGAAAATCTGGAAATAAGTCAATTATATTTAAGAAAAATTGCACTCGAAACCCTTGAAAGAGCAATTGATGCAGTTAAACCTCAAAATTTAATTAATTCTTCTATTAGAATTCAGAATAATATATTAACAATTCAGAACGATGATTATGATCTTAATAATTTTAGAAGGCTTTATATTATTGGAGGAGGGAAAGCTACTGCTGAAATGGCCCTTTCACTAGAAAAGATATTAACCAAAAAAAAGAACGTTGAATATGATGGTTTTGTCAACATTCCGAAGGATTCAATAAACCCTGAAATGCTGAAAAAAAGTATTATTAAATTTAATTATGCTTCCCATCCAATTCCAGACCAGAGTGGATTTGATGGAGCAAAAGAAATGCTAAAAATCATAAAAGAATCAAAAAGGGAGGATTTAATTATATTTCTGCTGTCTGGAGGTGGATCTGCTCTATTACCTTTACCTAAAAAAGGAATAAGTTTAGAAGATTTACAAAAACTAAATTCTCTTCTCTTAGCATCAGGGGCTTCTATACACGAAATCAATATCATTCGAAAACATTTATCTGTTATAAAAGGTGGGAATATTGCGAAGACATTATGGACATCCAGTGGAGCAAAATTAGTTTCTCTAATTATATCTGACGTTGTGGGAGATAATTTGGATTCTATAGCCTCTGGACCAACTGTACCGGATAGTAGTACTTTTCAAGATACCCTTGCAGTTTTAGAAAAATATAACCTTTATGAACAACTCCCTATATCCATTAGAAACCATGTAAGGGATGGAATGAAAAAGAAAAGACTAGAAACTCCCAAATCTGGAGATAGATGTTTTAACAATGTTCATAATTATTTATTAGGAAGTGTAAAAAATGCAGTAGAAAGAGTTGTTTCATTCTTGGAAACAAAAGGTTTCAATACAATCTCTTTTTCTAATGAAATTACAGGTGAATCTGTAGATTTTGGAAAAATATTGTATAAAACAATTCTTGAGAAATTAAAAAATCCAGAAAAAAATAACTCCAGCAATCTTGCATTAATAGGTACAGGTGAGTTAACTGTAAAAATCAAAGGAAATGGTGTTGGGGGTAGAAATCAAGAAATGCTCTTAAGCTTTTCAAATTATATAAAAGATCGAGAGTTTCCTCATGAGTTTTTAATCTTAGGGGCTAACCTTGATGGTATTGAAGGAAATAGTCAAGCTATGGGTGCTTTAGTAGATAATTATATTTTAAATCAAATTAATAAAGACAAAATTAACATAATGAAATATCTTGAAAATAACGATTCAAATAGTTTTTTTAAATTAACTAAATCTGAGATTATTACAGGTCCAACCGGATGTAATGTAAACGATATAGTTATAGTTTTACTACAAATTTAGTTATTTATGCTTACTTTGTAGTAAAAATTTCTAGAAATCATAATTCATTATGTGGTAATAAAGATATTGATTCTGATTTTATTACTAAGAATTCATATTAAAATGGTAAAAAATATTTCAAGTCTCAATAAAAAGAACACTTCTTGTGGTTCTACTTATAATCTACTACTTTAGTATGAAAAATTTTTTAAAGAGTGTAGTAGATTTTATTTTATCGGGTAAACTTTTATTAACTGTTAAATAAAATTTCAATCTAAATAAAAAAAACTGGTAAAGAATAATGGCAAAAAAAGATAAGAAAAAAAAACCAACGAGGATGGGCTTTGATGAAGATGAAGCTGGAGAAGAATTAGTAGCAGAAGCATTAAAAAGAACGGATATGGATGAGGGAAAAGTAAAGCTAGTCGATAGAGATACAGCAACACCTGTTATTGAAACATATGATGAGGATACAGGAGAGCTTGAAGGAAGTATTTTATTAAAAGATGGAAATCGGGAAGGATTATTAGCACTTGTAAAGATCATTGAGGATGTGGAAGTCAAACAAGACCATGACGCGAATGTTGAATCTTTTAGTTTTGGTGGAAAAATTAGTATCGAGAACCCAAGTTCTTCTGATCGTCTCTGGGATATTGACTTGGCATTAGATAATATTGGTAGCACTAATTTAAAATCAAGTGATATATCAATAAGAGAACTAGGTACAGAATATCCAGATAATGTTGAAACAAAAGAATTTGAACTTAAAAAAGATGTACAAAATCTGTTTCTGGTAAAAGAATTTATAAGTACCCTTCCTGAAGCTGATGATTTTTTAAATATCAATGACATTGAAAGAGAACTCTTAAAACTTAAAGATAAAACAAGTAAAGTTAGCAAAAAAGTTGCTCCAACAATTCCCCCTGAAGCTGAGGATGACGAAGAAGAGGAAGAAGATGATGATGAAGGAGAAGTTTGGGAAGATGGTGGAACCGCTGTATTATCAAACTTAGAAACATTTGGAATCTCTATTGACAGAGAAAACACTATAACATTTGCAATTGCATTAAGAAATGAGTTTGATAAGCCTGTTTCTGATATAGAAGTTATTAAGACAATACCAGATGATTTTACAAATCCAATTATTCGTGACACGTCAGAAGGACATGCTGAAATCGAAGGAGATAAAATAATTTGGAAAATTGACAGATTAAGGCCGGAATATACTGTTTTACTCAAATTTACCTGTAATATCACTGTAAATGACATCGCTAGGAGAAGAACTGGAACAATTGATGTTACCTATAAGGCGACTTCATCGTTTGCGGAGGGATTAGCTATTAAAAAATTTGATGCATATACTCGAAACAAATTCTTTATAGATACCCTTGAACGAGATGAAGAACCGAATATTTGGGATAATAAATTAATCTTTGATAATTCTTCTGAATTTATAATTCAACTTTTCAATGCCGATGTTTATAGTCCAGATGATGAGAGTACTAAATTTGTTGATATTGATCCAAATGATGTCCCTATGTTACCATCAGGAGCTCAGTGGCATTCAGTTAAATGGCAATATGAAAGTGAAGATTATCCAACATTTAGAAAGAAACTTGAATTTCGAGTTGTTCCTGATTATCAATATCATGTTACTGTCGCAGTCTCGATCTCAGACGTTATACTAGAAATCGCTAGTATCACAGGAGATATGGCTTATAACAAGGTTGAAACTCCAACGTATAAAGCTCAAGATGTTATTGCAACCCTTAAAATGGCAAATAACGGTTCAGCTCCATTAAATGAAATTACTGTTATTCAACAGAGTTTTACTGATGAATACCAACCTCCTAAAGTAGATGAGATTACATTAATTTGGGATGGGGATGAAGTAGAACTTTCAGGGGATGCAATTAGCTTTGAAATGGATGTTTTTACCATTTCCCTTAAAGATCTTAAAGACACTAGCACAGGAATGTTTAAACCAGATTCAACCTTAGAATTCCAATATCCTATTCACTGTATTAATCCTGTTCGAGGTTCTACATTTGAATCGGAAATTATTTATCATGCCAACACATATCCTGTAAGTCGAGAGTTAGAATTCAGACCAGAAGTTCCGGTAATTGAAGCACTTCACATCAGGAGGAAATTCCGTACGAGTAAAGAAGTTGTTCCAATTGGAGACCTTGGCAATTATAGAATTATCTTAACTCTTGAAAATATCGGTGAATCAAAACTCTATAATCTTGTACTTCTTGATAAAGTTCCTGATTCATTTGAATATGGAACCTATTCAATTAAACCTAAGGTTACGGATGAAGTAGGTCAAGATACCTTAAAATGGGAGATTGAAGAATTAGAAGTGGGAGACAAATTAGAGATTACTTATGAGATAACTGGTACAGGTGAATATAGTCCATCCGATGCGCAATTAGCATTATGAAATCATAAATTTTCTTTTTTATTTTTTTTTCTATTTCTATTTTAGACTAACAGTTTAATAGTCCTTGAGATAATTATTAAATGAATAAACAGAAAAATTTATTATAGATATTGTAAAAATTTCTATAATCTAAAGGTTTCTTGTGAGATCATGATTCGAAAGCGTTTTCAGCTTATTTATATGTTCGAATGCCCGGAAGCAGTTTTAACATGCTCAGTTTTAAAATGTCAAGATATTAACTTCTTAGTATTCGGTGGGCACGATAAAACTCTTTATTTAATGGATGAAAGTATGAATATAATCGATGATAGAGTTTTTGATGGTTGGTGTCGATGTAGTTATCCAATTGATCTAGATGGGGATGGATGTGATGAAGTTTTAGTCGGCGCTGGAGATGGAAGTTTCATGGTTTTAAAATTAAGTCCGGATAAGAAAAAATTAGTTGGAATAATGCGATATAAATCTCCTAAGCGTGTAAATTGTTGCATTGCGGGAGATCTTACACGTAATGGGAATATAGATTTAATATTTGGTAGTGAAGACAAAACCATTAAGATATTTGAGAGTCTTAACTCAAAGGAACCAGACTTTATTTTTTATTATGACTCTTGGGTAACAGCTTGCACATTAGGAGCATTGAAGTTACCTAACGAAAAGCTTCCAATTTATGGGTTAATAGTTGGAACTAAGAGTGGAATTGTTCAGTTAATTAGATTTAAAGACGAGCTTCCTGACATTATTTGGCAGAAAAATTTCAATGCTCAAATTAATGACATTAAGATTGGTGATGTAACGAATGATGGTTTCAATGAAATCTTAATAAGTACTGACGATTCTGTTATAAAGGTCCTTGATAGTACCGGAGAATCAATTAAAGATATACAAATTGAGGAGAGTCGTCCTTTAGCATTGTTAGTAGAAGACATTGATGGTGATAATGCAAAGGAGATCGTTGCTGGTTGCGCAGATGGGTCTTTAAAAGTATTTCATAACCCCACCATAGGTGCTTCTGATTTTGAGTTAAAATGGAAGACGAAAGTATCAACTTCAATTAAGCATATTTGTTATAGAGTAGATCAGGAAAAGAAAAATATTATTTTTGGTGGATATGATCGCACAATTAGAATTATGAGTGATTTTGAATGGGGTGTTAAACAACCATTAGAAATCCCTGAGCAAGAGAAATTAGAAGTAGTTGATTCTGCTGAACAGCAGTCTGTAATTAATGAAATCGCTAATATTAAAGAAATTCCAACTAATATAAGAGAGCACATTTTCGAGATTATGTTAAATAAAGGATACTTGAAAGATTTAGATAGTGAATTAAGAAAATTAAATTATACTGAAGATGAGATCTTAGAAGATTTAACATTATTAAAGACTCAGAAATCCGTAGTTTATGAAAAAATAATGTATCCCGTATGGATTCTAGAAGAGGTGGAAAAGGAGGAAAAAATAGAAGAAGCACCTGTAGAGGAGTCTAAGGTTGCTGTAAAGCATATGATATTAGAAGAACCTTCTAAATCTGATAAAGAGAAATTAAGTGTGGTGCTATCAGCACCTCAAAAAGAGGAAGCTCCCGTACAAAAAACAAGTACTACTGGGTCATTAAACAATGAAATTATTGAATACCTGAAAGTAAAAGGACTTGTTCCAACTAAAGCGGAATTTGTAAATGATATAAAAGCAAAAGGATTTTCAGTTAGCCAGATTGAAAATGAAATAAATATATTAAAGGAACAAGGTAAAATACAATACTCTCGAGCAAAACCAAAAGGTTGGAACCTTGTAGATTAATATTCCTGTGGTTTTTTAGTTAGGAAATCTACTACCTTTTCTTCAAAATCTTCAAACTGATTCAGCTCTGAAAAATTAGCTCCATTGAATTTTTGAATAAATAATTGTAGAATAGGATTCACTCTTTCGAAGAATTTATTTACAAGTTTATCTGATTTCTTTTTTGATTTATCTACTAATCCGTATAGAATTAATGATTCTTTGACATTGTTATCCTCAGATTGTATTAAAGCAATCTTAAAAATAAATAAGATATTTCCAGATTCTAAATATTCTAATGAACTTTTATTAAATGCAGTTTCAGTGAAAGCGTTTATTGCTGAAATAAACGCACCTCTAAGATCTTTAGTAACTCCATGTTCTTTTTGTACGGGCAATTCTTTAAAAGTATGATTTACGAGTACAAATCCCCTGAAAACAATGCCTAATTCATAGAGTTCTTTCAAAATAAGATCGATTTAGTTATAATATTTTCTACTAAATTAGAAATTTTATTCATATTTAACTTTAAACTAAAAGCTATTTTAATTTAAAGTAAAAATAAGAAATGTAAAAAGAAAATAAATTAGTAAGAATTTATTTTTAAGATTTTATTATATTGAGCTCCCTCAGTTTTTTTTCAGATGGAAAACCTGTCTCCCACACCCAACCCCGCTTTTCATAATATACTTTTAAGTTTTCCTCTAAATTCACAGCAATCCCAGCTGAACCTCCAGTCTTTAAAGCGGTTGAAGTAATTTTTGGTAAGTAGTCATCCTCTCGTTTACAACCAAGTTTACATGAAATTAGTCTTTTAAGGTTTGAAGCGCGTTCTCCTATTTTGAATAGAGTACCACTACTTCCAAATGATTGAATTCCAGTAGATAATTTTAGTAATCTTGCTAAGACGCCATCATTAAGATGTGTAAAATTGCAAATCACTGCTGAATCATAAATATTAGTTAAATCTTGATAAGCAATTACGGCTTTTTCCCTTTTATCAACTGTAAATCGATCTTTTTTCCTGATTTTTGCATAAGATGCAGCATCACCATCGATGTTATAAAAGTCTCCCTTATTGTGGTTAGCCCCTGTACAACCCGTCATGTAAGTTAGAGCCTGTCCTAAATATGCGCGGGGATCATGCATAGGTATTTCTAAGCCTTTTACATGGGCAGCTAGTCCCGGATCAACCCCTAGCTTTTTAGCCATTATTCTTGTCCCTTCAGCTAATAAATCTCCTATTCCTTTTCTATTGATTAATAGATCTAATAATTTTAAGACAATTTCTTCGTTTCCCCATCGAATTTTTTCAATACTAATTTCATTTAGATATTTCTCGATTTCATTTTTGGCAATATTATTCTCAACCAAATAGATGAGAAAAGCGATTGATACTCCACTAGAAATTGTATCTACTCCTGCGAGATTACATTTATGGTTTGCTTCAAGAATAGGTTTAAAATGAAAGATACCACATAGCGGTCCGAAAGCGGCTGTTGTCTCATATTCAGGACCATCAACTTCTATCTCTTTCCCGTCGATTTCTAAGAGCGTAGTTCTCCCACAACCAATAACACATCCCGAACAGGCATATTTTAGTACTACATATTGCTCCTTTAATGCCCTTCCTGTTAAATCCTCTGCGATAAACTCAGTGTTAGTAAAATAATTAGCGGGTACATCTCCTATAACCATACCCATGTCAGTGTAAAGCAATGTTCCATAGTGAGAAAATAGATTTGAGACGATAGGAATCATTACATTTTCTTGAGAAATCCTTCCTTGGTTTCTTAATCCTTCTTTATCAGCATATTCGATTACCTGGTTTCCTTTTATTGCTAGAGCTTTTAATTTTTTCTTGCCCATTAACGCCCCTAGCCCACATCTACCTGCTGCTCGTCCCTCATCATTAATTATACCTGCATATTTTACTAAATTTTCACCTGCTTTTCCGATACACGCAATCCTAAGTTTATTATCATTAAGGTTTTCTCTAATTGATTCAATTGTTTCCCGAGTATTTTTTCCCCAAAGATTATCTCCATCTTTAATTTCTATTTTACCATTGTCGATGTATATAAATTTAGGAGTCGAACTTTCACCAGTAATTACAATAGCATCATACCCACACCTTTTTAAAGCAATTGGGAGAAATCCTCCGGAAGTTGCCTCCCCCCATATCCCTGTAAGAGGTGAAATCGCTGTAACGCAATATCTACTACTAGACGGTGTAGCAGTCCCAGTTAGAGGACCAGTTGAAAAAATCAATGGATTTACACTAGCTAAGGGATCGTTTTTTAGAACTTGATAAGCATCATCATCTAGTAAATCATAAGTAAGTTTAGCTGAAAGTCCTGCACCTCCTAAATACTCTTCAATAAGTTCAAGTTCTAGGTTTTTTAAATCTACATTTGAAGTACTTAAATCGATATATGCTACTTTACCATTATACCCATTTATTTTATCCATCTTTAATTCCTCCTAATCATAAAATAAATTCATTAAATCTTCTAATTTGTTATCGTAGACTATTTCGAAGATTTTTTTATATTGTGGACGATTAATTCTTCGAGTAGATGATAATGTACAATAGTCATTAAACGCAAAATCGACCATTTGTTCTAAATTTGCTAAATATTCTTCTTTTGATATTTTAGGATTATCTAATTCTTTAATTGATAAGGGACAATTAACCCTTCTCATGAAATCTCTTAAGTTAATAAGTAAATCTCTTAAAATCCCTTCTCTATCTCGGTTATTTAATTCAATCTCGAATAACTTTGCAAGATCAAAAAACCTATTGGTTACCTTTGCTTGAAAAGCAATTGAAGCGCATAAAAATAAACCCACACATATCCCATGATGAACATGGAATAATGCTCCAAATGAATGTCCTAAAGAATGTTCAATCCCCCCAGATATGTTTCCAAATCCTATCCCAGCAATATAGGCAGCCATTTGCATTTTCTCTCTGGCTTCAATATCACTCCCTCTCTTTACAGAACGAGGTAAATACTTTAAAATCAGTTCGATAGCTTTTAAGTTATGCATATCTGTAAATAGAGTACTCATTGTTAGCATATAAGAACCCATTGAGTGAGCAAGTGCATCCATACCAGTTCCAGTGGTTAAATAAGGTGGCATAGTCTTAACAAAATCAGGATGGAGAACAACGAAATCTGGGCAGAATTCATATAATACCACTTCTGTTTTCTTAGGCGGATCCCTATCAGTGTCTGTCACCACAGCAATAAATGTTGTTTCTGAACCAGTTCCAGAAGTAGTTGGTATTGCTGCTAAAATCTTTGCCTTTTTCCTAAGTCCCGCATAATACGGAGCACTCATGTTGTTGATATTTATTCCAGGTTGTTCATAGTATAGCAGAATTAGTTTTGCAGTATCCATTGCAGATCCACCTCCTATAGCTAAGATTACTTTTGGATCATATTCTTCACAGAGCTGGGCACCTTCAAGTATTGTAAATTTTGGCGCATCTGGAAGTACATTACTATAAAATTTCGAATCAATATTACGTTGTTTTAACCTGTTAGCTACTCTTTCACCCAACTTAAGTAGATCTTTATCAACTACTATCAAAACCCGTTTTTCCTCATTGGTTAAATAAGCTGAAATGTGATTTATAAAATCATTTAAGCTATTAGTGCCAATAAAAGTCGTTTTAGGACTTACAATAGGTGCATGGTAACCTCTAAAAGCGTTTGATCCAGCCTTAATGTAACTATCTTTAAGCATATCATTTTCGTACCAAGCTATTTCTTTTTTAGACATAAATTTCTCCTCATAAAAAATTCTATATATTGATAAGTATTTAACAGTTTTATTTAACTTTTTTCGATAATTTTTATTTCCAACGGTTAAATTGTAGTAGATCCTTTAAACAACATTGCCAATGTGAGTGAAACTGTAGATTATAATCGGCTAAAACTTAGTCCCTGATTCAATATGACAAAACTAATTATAACTGTTAGAGTAATTTATTCAAAGATTTAAAAAAAAGAAAAAAGATTAATAATTTAATAATTATTTTTTATGACTGTTTATGTAAGTTTCTTCTTTCTTGCTATTGCGTAAATAGTGCCAATCATTGATACAAGTAAAAGGCTCATGATAATTCCTGTAGAGTATCCTGGAATTGGTACAGGTTCCTCTTCCTTACCCACGTACCTAACACGTGTATATGGCCAGATGCTATCCCAGAACTCAATATCGATATCCCATTCTACTCTCCATGCTGCCCCAAACATTGTTTCGCATATCCACACCCATGGATATTCATAAGTTTGTAATGTTATGGCTACATTATCCATTATTTCTTGTTGATGAGTTGCATTTGAATAATAGAACTCTTCCATCCAGAAGGTAACATTATCAAGATACATGTGAGCAGCATTCCAACCCATATCAAATGACCAATCACCAATATTTCTGTGGTAAGCATATAAGAATGGATGAGCAATATAATTATCATAATGAGTCCAATCTACACCAATAAATGCATTGTAGATGAAATAGGGGAATGTTCCTCCAGCGTACGCTTGCCATGTATTAAGAAACTGATTGGATGGTAAATTATCATTCGGGTGATTTTGATAATAGCTGCATCCAATATTTCGAAGAGCTGTGACCAAGTAATTTTTCATAACTAGATGATCAGGGATAAGATCCCAATAGAAGTTAAGTTTGAATATGGGAGTACTACCATCTCCAACAGATTGCCATAAAGCGTCATCATCTATATTGCCACTGTTTAGTCCATTAGCAGCACACTCAGTAGGGAATTGAGCAAGCATGGCTTCTCGTGCTATTGTGAGATTTAAGTAAGGCATAGGTATAGCCTCATTGGCATACGTACTGTTTGCACCAATAAAGCAGTTTGCTCGGAATGCACGTCCCTCATAAGCAGTCTGTATAAAGCCATCATAATCGAATGCGAATGAAATTGCTTTCCGAAGTAATCTCGGTATCCCACCCACGCCCCCATTACCCAAATAATCAGTGGGGACTGTGTGAGGCGGTTCAATCATTATCCAATCCGTTCCATTCCAATACCATATCCCATTATCCCATGCATCCTTCCAATATGTTTCATTGATGCAATTCATTGTGATACACCGTAAATATTGGTAACCAACATCACTTCCTGCATATGTAAAATCAGGATCTGTTGTCACAGTATCATAATCTAGCTCCCAACCAGCAATATCAACAGCATAATCTAAACTTCCAGTATAAAAAGCCGCGTTACGCTCATCTCGTCCATCATCGGGGAATACTACAAAATCTACTACATCAACACCAAACCAGCCATCTGCTTCTAAAGCAGTTCGATTCCAATAATTCTCATTTTTTACAAGTTGCCCTCCACTGGAAGGACCTGTTGGTGTGTGATGTACAAACTTATAAGGGCCAGTACCAATCAAAGGATGCACACCACCGATAGGGTCATACCCATGAAATGATTGATCAGTATAATCATCCTTATAAGTTTCCATTGATATTATCAAGTTATATGCTCCAGGGTTAACGTGAGACAAATCATAAACCCAAAAAGTGCTCCAGTCGTTAAATTCGACCCTAAGGATTCCTCCGCCAGTGATAGGGTCGCCAGGATCTATTACTTGTGTATTGTTTACAAGAGGAATACATTCCCATAATGGATTAGAGGAATTAGCGGGTCCAGGAGCAACCATACCATTGTATTCACCAACTCGCCCTATACCCCATGAATGATTCCAAGAATCTGTAAAAAATGGCTCTAGTTCATTCACATTTATCCAATAATCATCTCTCATTTGTGTGTCACCTCTCCCAGTTAAATTGCCGGTTATTATAAATATCCTATCATAATTCCATTTGGCTACTGTTGCATTCCAGATTGAGCCGTCATGGAAGGTGACATTTTCCCGTAATGTCCAATTGATTGCCTTAACTCCTCCACTATTTACAAATGGAATGGGTGCTTGATTCATTTCTGAAGGCCAAGGTTCGACATCCCAACTGGTTGCAAGCACTGGAATCAACATATTAAGATCATAACCATCCCACCCTGCTCTCATTGTAACCATATTCTCCAAGCAGGCATACCGGTAAGTATCAGCTGTACTTGGATTAAAAGAAGCGGGGTCCCAATCAAGCGCGGTTGTTGCGACAGACATCCTAAAATGAATTTCTTCATCTTGAGAGGGAACTGGATTTGCTGCCACAAGTAAAGAAGGTGTAATTACGCTACTCAGTACAAGAATTAAAATAAAGGTCTTAAAATTCTTTTGCATGGACAATTTTCTCCAAAATTGTTTTTAATTCCTTATTTTTTGATAACTAAAATTTTGTATAGTAAAGTTATAAAAGGTTATGACACAATACTATTTAAAACTTACTTAGATTTTATAAATTATATCAAATAGCTATGATCTTAATTCTTAGAAGCCAAAATCCCATAGAAAGAGATATGTTATAATGCCACGTACAAATATGGTAAAATATATTTTTAAACGAATTTTGGTAATGATTCCAATTCTACTTACTGTTCTGATCATTACTTTTTTCTTATCTCGCCTTATGGACATATTACCTGTTATCCGAAAAGTAGGATTTCACTTGGATAGAGAAGAACTCCAAAGACTTATCGATGTGGAAAAAAAAAGAATGGGGTATGATCTACCCATTTATGTTCAATTGTTTATTTATCTAAAGAATTTTGCTTCAGGTAATTGGGGTACCTCCTATATCATTGACCCCGATGAACCTGTATTAGAATTTATTGTGAGTATTATTCCTAAAACTATTGAATTGATGATCATTCCTATGATCATCGTTCCTATTATAGCAGTCAAATTGGGTGTTATATCCGCATCAAATAAGGATAAATCAAAAGATACAATCATTCGATTTTTTGCTATTTTAGGAGGGGGATTTCCAATTTTTTTTGTTGCTAATGTTCTACAATTTTTTATTGGTAAGACATTAGTTGATTTTACTTATGGTGAATTTGATTTTGAGATTATATATGCAAATACACCAGGTTTACGTTTGGAGGGTGAATATTACACGGGATTTCGGCTAATTGACAGCATAATAAATAATGATCAATTATATTTAATGGATACTTTAATTCATTTAATTCTTCCCACGATTGCTATGTCTATAACTTCTTTAGCAGGTATCACCAGGCAGACGCGATCGAGTATGTTAGATGTGTTGGATCAAGATTATATTAGAACAGCTCGTGCCAAGGGTGTTCTGGAAAAAAATGTTATCAATAAGCATGCACTTCGTAATGCTTTAATCCCAACTAGTAATCTGATTATAGGTGGAATAGCAGCTTCACTGCTTGGATCGCTTTTTATAGAAAGAACTTTTGATTATCTAGGATTTGGATATTATTTTGTTAGTGCAGTATTTGCCGCGGATTACTTACTTATAAACGGATTTCTTGTATTTTCAGCTATAATTATCATTTCTGGAAATCTAATTGCTGATGTAATGTATACGATAATAGATCCAAGAATCATTTATACTTAGAAATTTAAGGAGAGAGGATTCTCATAACAGAAATATATTTTAAAGAATTAGAGAAATATGAAGTTAAACCGACATTCGGGGAAAAGGTAATTAGGTACTTGAAATTTTACCTAGTTCCAGGTAAACGAGATCCCCAATTTACAACCATAGAGTATGAAATCGATAAAACAAAATCAAGAAGGAGGTTGTTTCGACGTCTTCTTACACCTTTGACTATTACAGGTATTTTTATGATTTTATTCATCACAGTATTAGCTATATACGCTCCTTGGATTACTGAATATACAATAGAGGAAATAACACCACCAAACTATCCTGCTGAGGAAGCATTTGCCCCACCATCCCCAGAACATCCCTTGGGTACAACAAAATATGGATATGACCTACTTGCAAGATTAATATGGGGTGCCAGGACTACAATACAGACTGCAGCTTTCCCTGTATTAATATCTATTGGGGGAGGCGTCATTTTAGGAACAATATCAGCCTATTTTGGAGGTTGGGTAGATTCTTTAATGATGCGTTTCTGTGACGTTATGTATTCAATACCAATGTTAATTGTTGTAATAATTATTGCTCCATTAATCGGTCGTGATTTATATATTACTCTTTTAGTGTATGGCCTTCTTTATATACCATATAATATTCGATTTATGAGATCTTTAGTCTTACAAGTAAAGCAAAATACGTATATTATGGCAGCTATTAGTGGGGGCGCAAATAAATTTAGAGTTATGTTTAAACATATTTTTCCAAATGCTATTTCTCCAATCATCATAAGCTTCGCCGGAGCAATGGGTTATACTGTTTTAGGATTAGCAGGTCTTTCTTTTATAGGCTTGGGAGATCCTACTATAGCTGATTGGGGAACAGATATTAACTATGCAAAAGGCGTTTTAATACAATATCCCGGAGCGGCTTTATGGCCTGGATTATTTATAGGAATTGCTGCTATAGGTTTTGTATTAATAGGTGATGGATTAAGGGATGCATTAGATCCCCGATTACATATTTAAAAAGAAAGGAGTGATGGTTATAAT
>JBHLNR010000270.1:0-4103 GCA_048941385.1 Promethearchaeota archaeon | reverse complement strand
ATTTGGGGAACAATATGAAATTTATAGAAGAAGAGTTGGTCGATATCTACCATTTAGTATGATAAAAAAGAAATGAATAATGGACTTTATAAGAATTATATTAAAGAAAAAAAATTGGGATTTAAAATTGTATATCAGTCCAAAGTGCGGGATGATCTGATTGAGGATCTGTAATATACCATGCTTCTGAGACGTTGAAACTAAGAGAGACAAAAATATAATCAATTCGTTCTAATAAATCAAAACTAGGGCCATCTACTCCTCCCGATATTTTTGCTAACCAAACATCTTGTAAAACCGCAACAGAGGCATTGTAGTATGTCGAATTTTCTACACTATTGAAATCCCCCATAGAAATAACATTAGTTTTACCACTGATGCGATCCATTAAAGCCTGTATGTGAGCTAACTTCGCATCATCACTTCCCGCGGGATGACTTATATAGACATTAAATATCGTAGACCCTACTTTAACTTGGGCTTCAACAGTACCAATTTCATCTGTATCACTGTACGTAAAAAATGTTACTGGATTACGAATTGGATATCTTGATAAAATTGCGGTCCCAAATGTACCGGTAACAGTTCTTGGACCATAATATGAGTAATAATTTAATTTATTTGCAAAATAACGTACTACATCTGAGTTACCTCCCGAAATCCTAGCTGTATCACTTTCTTGTAAACCAATGATGTCAGGGTTAACTGACTTTATTAATGCTAACTGTTTATCATAATTTTTATCTCCAGTGATGTTTACTCCCTGCTGAATATTATAGGTCATCACCGTAAGCGAAGTGACACCACTTCCACCTGTAGTTTTAGGTCTTAATTCCCAGACTAAGGCTGAAGCACTAGTTCCAATTAATAGAATTGCTAAAAATGAAGCGATAATTCTTTTTTGCTGTAATTTAGTCATATATGATTTGAATTCTAAGGCCCTCTTCTTGAAGACTGTTTTTCCCATAATAGGGATGGTAATCCCCACTAATAAGAAAGGAAGCCAGAATAAATTGCGAAAAATCTGACTAACTGGATCAACATAACCCCAAACGTTAGTAAAGATGAGTATAAATGCTACTAAAATGAAGAACAAGTTCCCTACCCCAAAACCACCACCTAGCTTAGAGGGGGTTGGATGTTTCCTTATAAGTTCTCGAGATAAGAGTGTAAAGTCAATAAATATTATAGGTAATAACACAATCATAAATGCTAGTGGAATATAATAATACCAATCAAGTGGATGGTCTATTACCACAGGATCTGAAGTAGAGCTTGTTGGGAACGGAAAAGTATGGACCGCGATAGTTAAGACAAGTGAAAGTATGAATAAACAGTTCCATGCCCAAAGAATTCGTGAATTTAACTTTTTTAGAATCTCAGGTCTCAATGTTAAAATAAATACAGATAAAGCCACCATCACTGCTATGGTAATTGTAATTGCTATATAATCTGCTTCAGTCCATCTGGATATTACTGTAGGACTACTAAAAGCAAAGTAATTGAGAGTTAAAATGCTGGTTAAGCCAAGACAAAGTAATTTTACTCCTTTAAGTCTTTCCCATTTACTAGGCTCTCCTCCAATTTGAGGTTGAGGATTTCTCACCCCTTGTTCTTCAATTGTGTTTTCAATATGCTTTACTATTTTCGTTCCTAATAGTGAAATTACTCCAATAATACCAATAATCCACCCAATGAATTGAAAAAATCCATAAGTTGAAATATCTACTGATGAATTTAAGGCTCTGAATGTTATTGATAAGAGAATAGCTAATGCGAGTCCTGCTCCTAAATTTATTGCTAACTTCCCCTCATTATCTTCACGATCAAAAAGATAGGTCGGGAGAAAAAGCATGAAACATCCAACACCTAAACCTGATATTAGTATTCTAGTTTCAGTGTCTAACAAAGGAGCAATTAAACGTGCAATTATTGTAATTATAGCAACAATTTCAATTAAATAGTTGGGAATCTTATGTTTAAAAGCTAATAAGATAATTGGTGTTATTAAAAATAAAATACCTAATGCCTTTTCATCCAACGCTAAATTCAATAGGTCTAGCATATATATAGATTGAATTAAATCACTGACAAGTTGGAAAAAGAATAAAAACATCACAGTTAATAGCGTAAGTTCAGAATTGATTTTTTTGTAAAAATTAATTGGTTTCATGATTTATGATTTCAATCTATAACCTTATAAATATTCTCACTTGGTTGTTAATTTACTAAATAAAACAATGAAATCATTAAATAATCCCAAATTAAATACATATATATGAATAGTTTTGAAAGAATATGGACTGCACTGAATCTGGGGGAACCTGATAGAATTCCAACCCATACCATACATATTGATGGAAATGTCGCTGATAAGATTCTAGGAAAGCCAGAAAGAACTGTTTTTGATGTCTTTGACGATCTCGAACAACAATATCCAGACGAGTGGATAGATAAAATTAACTCTATCCTAATCGATATTGAAATTACCACTCTTGCTAAGGCTGTTAGGGCAGGATATGAATTAGGACTTGATGGAGTTGGAGTCCAATATATTCCTTTTATCTTCGAAAGTAGAACAGAAATGTCAGATAGTTTTGGTAAGAGGCATAAAGTAAGAGATATAGAAGGGAACCCATATCCCGATTATTATGGTGGATATATTAAAAATCGAGAAGATTGGGAAGCTTTTCCTAAACCGGATTTAAAGGAGGAATATAGGAAAGCGAAGAAATTCTATAAAGGTGTCTTAAGAAAATGCAGAGATATTAAGGAGAAGATATGTATTATTGCTCAAAATGCGTTAACTTCAATTTTTCCCCCTGTTTGGCAAGGAATGGGAATGAATTATTTTGCTCGTGCTTTAAAAAATGATCCAAAATTAATCGAAGAGCGATTTCGATTTTCTACTGATTATGTGCTTACAGCTTTTAAAGCATATGCAGATTGTGGAGCTAAAGTCTTTCTAGAGGGTGGGGATATAGCACATAAAGGAGGTCCTATGGTTAATCCGAAATATTTCGATAAATACCTCTTACAATGTTACCAAGAAGTTTCAGATGCTATTCATGAATGGGGAGGAAAATACATATTACACACTGATGGAGATATAACGTCTCTTTTAGATTTTATTGTGAACTCAGGTTTTGATGGCCTTCAGTGCTTAGAACTACCGTATGTAGATCCAAATTTGGTAAAAAAGAAGGTAGGTCATAAACTTTGTCTGTCAGGGAACATAGACACAAGACATATTCTGGTTGATGGTACTCGAGATGAGGTAGAACAAGCAGTTAAAAACGCAATAAAAGTATTAGGACAAGGAGGTGGTTTTATGTTGTCACCAGCTAATTTTCATCCCGGTATTTCTGTTGAGCGATTAAAATGGATGATTGAAGCTTCAGAAAAATATGGGAAATACCCTTTAGAAATATAAAAAGAAAAAAAATGATATATTTTTATTGCCTTCTATCAATAATTAATCTTCCCCCAACACCTACATTATTGGGAAGATTCTCTTTAATTACTACGGTGAATACCTCTCTTGGCATTTTATAAGCTTTTTCAAGAGCATCTGTTATTTCTTTCACTAAAATCCTCTTGATATCTAGATCCTCAATTGGGGGTCCTTCTAAGGTTGCTGTTGGCATAGTACTTAATCTCAAATTTTATTTAAAATATATATGTTTTGATGATAATTAAATTCATTAATTTATAATTATTGACACATTTCTTCAAATGAAATTAAGATGAAAATAATATAGGTCTTACATATTACTAGTAGTTATTTTCGGTTTCAGTATCTTTATTTTGTTCACTTTGTTCGTAGTTTCTTTTTTCTCCCTCAAGTTCTTCCTCAGAAGAGGATTTATCCAGAGATTCTGGTTTAGATTCTGGAAGATCTTCATATGGAATTTCTTGTTGCTTTTCTGGTTCATGTTCAGGAATAGGCTCATATACAAGCTCGGGTTCAGTTTCTGCTTCTGGCTTAGGAATAGGCTCATATACAGGCTCGGGTTCAGGTTCTGCTTCTAGTTCAGGAATAGGTTCATATACAAACTCGGGTTCAGATTCTGGTTCTGACTCAGGAATAGGCTCATATACAG
>JBHLNR010000269.1:0-4113 GCA_048941385.1 Promethearchaeota archaeon | reverse complement strand
TTAAATTGTGGATTAGTTTTCGATGTACACTTAGTTGAAAATGAAAGAAGAGCTTATGACAAGGAAGAAGTTGACAAAAGAAAACAAACCGAACCAAAATGGAGAGATTTTGGTTCAAGAACGGTACTTGCTTCAAATAAAGTGGACTATAATGGAAAATTTTTGAATGCAGAAAGGAAAACACTTTTTTTACGCTTATCAAAGATACAGAATTCTTTAATAACCGGGATTGAAAGAAATTTTTGGGAAGCAAGACCAAAAATGAAACAGCTTATTTCTAAATTAAATCTCCCAGAATATATTCATGAGATGGCCTGGCTTATATATACACACGCAGCTAAAAAGAGATTAACCATGGGACGCTCTATGGATGGATTTATAACAGCCTCAATATATGTAGCTATAAGAGCACATGATTTTCCTAGAGTTTTAGATGAAATAAGTGATGTAGCTATGATAAATCGGAAAATTGTAATTCACACAGTAAGTCTTCTTCTTAGAGAAATATTACCTGAGCTGAAAATAACTTATAAACCTATTACTACTCAACAATTAATTTTTAAGTTCGGAAATGAATTAGGATTCTCAATGCAAATCCAAAAGAATGCATTAAAATTACTATCAAATTCAAATAAAATAGGTATCTCTTCAATTGGAAAGGATCCGAAAGGAATTGCTGCTTCAGTGCTCTATCTAGCTGCAAAATCAACAAAAGAAAAGAAGACTCAAACCGAAATATCAAAAGCTGCTAATATCACAGAAGTTACATTGAGAACAAGAATAAAAGAAATTAAAGATAAGAACATTTTAAACCTTTAAATATTTTAGAATAAAATTCTGATGTTTTGATTAATTTATCTAAATCTTTTTTCCTTTCACTAATTGAACGTATTTAACTATA
Source organism: Promethearchaeota archaeon (assembly GCA_048941385.1). Taxonomy (GTDB): domain Archaea; phylum Asgardarchaeota; class Lokiarchaeia; order Sigyniarchaeales; family SOKP01; genus Loki-b32. The sequence goes on along the minus strand of JBHLNR010000269.1, from coordinate 3,212 downwards.
ATAACTTTTAAATTTTAATTCTCTTAAAATTTTCCACTTATTTACTAAATTTTTTCATTTCATGATTACTAGGTAAAATCTTACTCTTATTGTTATTATACTATATCCTGATTTTTAAAGACTTTAAATAAAGGAATTAAAACTATTGATCGAAGATTAGATAAGAATACTTTTTTTTCGGAAATAATATTTTATAATCATAAAATTTCATAAGGATTTTTTTTTAAAGAAGAATTCATGAAATTAATGACTTTAGAGGAATTTAAATTTTCTGAAAAAAAAATTATAATTGAAAAAAGAGAAGATTTTAGCTCATCTTATAAAATCAACGCTTATAAGACTAAACTAAAATATATGGAAGATAACAAAATTCCTCAAAAAGAGATAAATGATGTAATAAATCACTTTTTCAATAATAATAATTACATCTCTCTTAAAACCAAAAACTCTATTACTAAACTAATTTATGCTCAAAAAGCAAGGATCATTGTTTTAATTACTAACTCAGGTAAAGAAATCTTATTAAATCGAGATAAATTGGTTAGAGAATATGGTTGGTTTTTTTTCATATCAAAAACAGAAAAAGAAACGAAACAACCTAAAACTAAGAAACCTAAGAAAAAAACTGAACAAAAAGTAGAAAGGACAATTAGTAAGAGTGAATATCAATTTGATGATTCAAAAATATCTCTAAAACAAAAAGAACATATGCGAACCTTGTACCGAACAAAAGAATATAATCACTACTTAAAATTGATCAAATCTAAGCAAATCCCTCAAATGGGTATAGAAAATGTTCTTGATGATTTATTTCTTAAAAATACCCTGGTTCCAATAGAAGAAAAAAAAGTCATTAAAAAAATTATTTATTACCAAAAAGAAAAAGTAATTGTTGTCAAATCTCTTATAGGTGATGAGATGTATGAGAACCTGGAAAAATTAGTAAAAATGTATGGGTGGTATTTTTACATTACAGGAGTTCCAGTTGGAAGAAGTGAATTATGTTTAGCCATCGATACTATTGAGAAAAGGTTTAACCCTGATTACTTCTCAGATATTTCTCTTGTTGATGAATCAAGCGATTCTAAAGATATTAGAGTAACTATTTATCCTATAGTTTTGAAACCAAATCATAATTGCCATATTTTGGGCTTAGGAAAGCTAAATATCTTATTAGATTGTGGTTTATCTGAAAAAGATGAAGAAAACGAGATTGAAGGAGATTTCAGACACATCGAGGATTATCTTCAAAATTTACCAGATTTTATTTTAGAAGAAGAAAAAGTAAGGAAGGAAATTGGTGAAGACGAAATCGATGAGCTTGTTATAAACAATATATCAGATAAACCGAAAATAGATGCGATCTTCATATCCCACAGTCATTATGATCACGTTTCAGGTCTTAAAGAATTAATTAAATTATATCCTGATATCCCTATTTTAAGTTCAAGAATAACATTAGACTTATTTCTCCTCAGAGATTCAAATTTCTTAAAACAAGAAAATCATGAAGATATTGAGCAAGATGAATACAGAAATATAGTTAGGAATGTCATTTATATTGAAAATGGTGATAAACTTGAATTTAAAGAGAAAAATTGTTTTCTATCCTTTTTCCATGCGGGTCATATGCCAGGGGCTCTCATGATGTTAGCAAAGGTAAACGAATTCAGGATACTCTATACTGGAGATTACACTTATCATGATATTACACCTTTTGCAGGGACACGACGATTCTTAGAACAAATTTCTCGTCCTATTGACTACTTATTAATAGATGGTACTAGTGCTCAAGAAGATTTTGGCAATATTTCTGATCAATTTCATAGTTTAATTTTGTTTTTAGAGCAAAAAGCAGAGTATGGAGATAATTCATTAATAGGAGCAGATCCTTCTAGTTTAGCCATTTCATTCATGTTAACTTTCTGGAGATATTTTAGAAAACTTCAGATTAAGCGAGATTACAAGAAACGTCCAAATATTTATGTAGATATGATGGTAAGGAAGAATATTCAAGTAATCAATCATCGTTATGAATACATTTACGGTCCAATTTCTCGTTTAATTAGAGATAAGGCAAATCCCTTTAATAGCATCAAGTTTAGATGGTTTGATCAAGAGAGTCTGGATTTTTTACGTAAAAAAAACAATATTATAATCTCCCATCCCCCTGATCTTTCTTATGGATTAATCAGAAACATAATAAACAGTGTAGGACGCAAACCACATAATTTTGTTTTCCTCGCAGGTTCTATCCATGAAGAACCAGGATTAAGTTTGATAGAAGGGAGTGAAGAGATTGAGTTTTCGGAAACATGGAAAATGCCTTTTCGAGCTTTTTTACTCAATACATTTGCTCCTCACATTAAAATAAAACTACATGCTGATAAAAATCAACTTAAAGAGATGATCAAAGCTCTTGAACCAAAAGAAGTATGCTTCTTCCATCAATCTCCGAAAAAATTAACCAATGTAGTAGAATATGTAAAAGAATTGGGTGTAGAAAAGGTTTCATTACCCAAAAAAAGGAAGCTTACAATATTGAACTAGTAGTTTTATAAGAAATAAACGATAAAACTTTAAGTGAATAGCTTCTTTAATTTATTAGAATTACATCAATTTAAGGTGAGCTATAATTTACTCAGACAAGGTCATGGAACACTTTAGAAATCCTAGGAATATGGGAGAAATGAAAGATGCTGACTCATTTGGAGAGGTTGGTAATCCACAATGCGGTGATCTTATGACAATTTATATTAAAGTCAAAGAAGACAATGGAGAAGAAATTATCAACGAAATATCATTTCAGACATTTGGATGTGCGGCAGCAATAGCTACCTCTTCTATGGTAACGGAGATGGCTAAGGGAAAATCCTTGGATGATGCAATGAAAATAACAAGAAAAGATGTTGCTGACTCTCTTGACGGATTACCGCCAGTAAAGATGCATTGTAGTAATTTAGCCGCTGATGGTCTACATGAAGCCATCAAAAAGTATAGAGAAAAGAAACACTCGAACAATACTTAAAATTTCTTCATATTTCCAATTGTTTACTAATTGGTAAATTAGTTCCTCCTCAAACAACAAATATAAATTCAATCTAATCATTTTAAAAATTGTAAGTTAATAGTACATTTTGAGGTGTATAAAGGTTTATTCTGATATAGTTCTTGATCACTTCAAGAATCCTAGAAATCAAGGAGAAATGAAG
>JBHLNR010000065.1:0-17285 GCA_048941385.1 Promethearchaeota archaeon | reverse complement strand
AAAAGAATAGGGATCAAACATTTTAATGATTTTTCATGTTCAAGAGCCCAAATCATAGGATCAAGAGCTCTTTCCAAATAATGATTTCTAAGAACAGAGATTGTTAATTTTCTTACCTCTTCATTCAAATCAGAAATCAATAAATGCTCTAAAAATCCAAAAGTCTTTTCGTCATTTACTTGGATATTGTCAAGTACATTAATACTTTCTATTCTTGTTTCATAATTTTCTGCGTTATCTATAAGAGTTATTAATAATTCTGTAGCAAATCTTTTATCCAAATCTCCATTGATAAAATCATTGTAAATTGCTTTTGGTGTTAAAGGCATAGTACCATTTCATACCTATAATTAAATTCTCTCTATCATCATTCCACCTAAACGAATAGGCCCACCTGTAGCATTGTAAATTTTTTCTGCTTTCCTTAGCTTGGATTGACTATGCGAATAAATTTTGAAGACAACTTCACCCTCTTTTACTTTTGCTCCCTGTTTTTTAATTATTTCTACACCAGAAGTTTTTGAACTTGGGCATCCCGCTGTTTTTGCGATCTGATTAATTATTGAGTTATTGACCTCTACTATATATCCCTCTTTCGCTGCAAAAAATTCTTTAAGGTGTGGACCTAGTTCAATCTCATCCGGTTTTATTTCAGGATTACCTCCTTGGGCAATAATTATCTTTTTCATTTTTTCATATGCTTTTCCAGAACGTAGTATATCTTTAGCTAAATTTTGGCCCTGACCCTTCTGTGCCTTCCCACTCATCTCAAGGATAATCCCCGCTAAGTCAGTGGATTTTTCTATTAAAGAATTAGGTCCTGCAGAATAATCTATAAGTAAATTTAATGCCTCTTTTGCTTCCAAGGCTGGCCCTATTGCATGACCAATTGGCTGATGAGCTAATGTTAAAGCACATTCTGCTTCAATCCCAACATTAGCTGCTATTTCTTTAAAAATATAAGCAAATTGCTTTCCATTATCAGTAGTAGGAAACTTTGTTCCACCTCCGACGGGTATATCAAGAACTAGTTTTTTAACACCTAATGAAAGTTTTTTGGTAAGTATTGAAGGAATCATTAGACCTATTGGATCCATATGTAGTGGACGTTCAATTTCAATTAAAATATTATCTGCAGGAGCTATTTCAAGTGCTCCTCCCCAAATAATACATGCATTCTCTTTTGATACAATTTCATTTAATTCAGTTGGATTAAAAGCAACAGGTGCTAATACTTCCATTGAATCCGCGGTCCCTGATGGTGAAGTTATCGCTCTTGTTGAAGATTTTGGAATAGTTAATCCTGCTGCGGCTACAATAGGGACAATGATAAGAGAAACTTTATTCCCAGGAACACCTCCAGTGCTGTGCTTATCATATACATCCATCCCGAAATAAAAAATCTCCCCACTTTTTGTTTCTGCTAAAGTTAGGGCAGTCATCTCTTCGTCGTCCATTCCATTAATCGAAACAGCAGTAATGAAAGCTGCCAAATCAATTCGAGACAATGATCCTAAGACTGCATCTGCGACAATAGCATTAATTTCTTCACCTTTAAGCTTATTTCCTTTAATTTTCTTTTGGATAAATTTAAAAGATTCTGGGGGATCAGCTGGCTTTACTGAAATAGTGGCACCACTTGTCAAATTTCTCTTTTCTCGCAATGTATCTGAAAATATTCCGATTTCTCCAGGATTTACTATCGTACTTGAATAATCAATTTGGATGATAGCGGTCCAAAATTTATCTTCTATGGATGTAGATTGCACATTTTTTATGAATAGACGTTCACCGGCTTTTTGTCCCAATTCTTGAGCATCCCTAATATTCATAACTACATCTTTAGTATTCCCTGTCTCAAAATTTATTTCCTTTACTTTTAGCTTCATAATCTCAATTTAAGTTTCTTTTATATACAGATATAAGAAAATCGTGATTAATAATTTTATTACTACTTTGTGATAAGTTAAAAAGATAGTACTCGGAAATGACAGGATAAGAAAGATCTTGTTAAAGAAAAATCATAATAAAAATAAACAAATCAATATTTAGATAAAATTATAGATAAGAAATGTAGTGGTTATAATATGAATAAATTTGAACGTGCGCGGGAATTTATAAAAGAAATGAATGTAGATGGTTGGTTAATAGTTTCTAAAGAAAATAGTGATGTTAATTCCCCTTTTTTATTAGGTGTGAATGCCCCTTCCCTTACTTATATTTTCATCGCTGCGAATGGGGAACATAGAGTCCTTGCTGTTGAAATGGAAGCCCCAATGATTGAACGTTCATTGAAGGATAAAGGGATAAAAGCTGAAGTAGAATCATTCAATGGTTTAAAGGAAGTTGCACCTAAATTGAAATCTATTGTTAATAAATCTCGAATTGCATTAAACTTTTCGGAAAATCATCTAAACGAAGGGTTCTTTTATGCTGATCAATTAAAAGTTGGAGATTACTTTTCAATCAAAGAACTAGCCCCTGATACCGAATTTGTATCTTCGGCGCCAATAATATATGGATTACGAAGCGTTAAAAATCAAGAAGAGTTAAAGGATTTACGGAACGTGTGTAAAGCTACTCTGGAAATATTAGAAACTATTCCGGATATAGTAAAAAAGGGAATGAGTGAAAAAGAATTAAAAGCAGAAATTGAGTACAGATATATGAAATTAGGAAAACCCTCATTTCCTTCTATAGTGGGAACAGGAGCTCATTCAGCAGATCCCCACCATAATACTTCAAATAAAAAAATTGGAGAAGGAGTTTTATTAGTAGATACGGGACTCAAGATTGATCAAATGTGTTCTGATATAACATGGACTTTTTGGGTTGGAAATAAACCATCTGAAGCTTTTCTTGAAGCTTATAGCGTACTTTATGAATCAAAGGAAATTGCTAATAAGTATTATGTTGATACTTCTCCCGCTAATCTTCCTGCTATAAAATGTCGTGAGTTTTTAGAAAAAAAAGGATTTGATCATCAGAAATTATTTTTTCATGGTTTTGGGCACTCATTGGGTTTTGAAGCTCATGATATTGGCCCAAGAGTTAGTTGGAAAGTTCCAGGTGATTCCAAACTAAAAGAAAACATGGTCTACACCAATGAACCTGGATTATATTGGAAAGAGAAGTGGGGTGTTAGATTAGAGGATGATGTCATTATTGGGAAGGATAAATGTGAAAAAGTAACATATAATCATAAAGAACCGATTGTTATTTAAAGATTCTTTTTTTTGTATAAAATCAACTGAAAGAAAATGAAAAAACTATTTACATTTTTATTTCTAAGGGAAATTCTTTTATTTCCTCGATTATATTCTGATCAGGGTCATTAAATTTACTAATAACTCTAATTTTAAAATCTCCTGCTTCAGTAGGCTTGAGATTAATTTCCCATCTGATATTTTCATTAGATCTTAGTGAATAAATCTGTTTTTTCAGTGTACCTCTCATAACTTTAATTTGCTCTGGAAACTCTACTTCTATATCAAGATTTAGAGCTTCTCCTTCACTTTTATTTTCAATTAAAAACTCAAGTGGAAAAGTTTGATCAATTAATGGGGGTCTTAAATTTTTTGTGGAAATCTCGAGGGTGGGAAGAGGAGATATTAATTTTGGTTTTAAAATTTGAGATATTTCATAAAAGAAAAATAGACTTCCATCCAATTCTGAAGACAGTAATATTGGACCAATGAAAGGATTTTCCATCTGAAAGTGAGGTTTAATGAATAAATTAATTTCCCGAGTTTGACCTATTTGAATGGAGATCGGAAGTTCCGGATTTTTCTGAGATGTTAAGTTATCAGAAAGAGTAATACCGATTTTAGATATAGTTAAATTTTGTATTTCAATATCTTGTTCTTTAAATTTTAATAAAGGTCCAGTATTGATAACAAGCGATAAATTTATAGTTTCATTTGTTGTATAAACATCTTTCTTGAGACTTAATGTAGTAAGCAAATAAGCATATATTTTTGCAATAATTAATGCCTGTTTCGCTAAAAATGCTTCAGCTTCACGAAACTTAAAACTGGTAAAATCCTTTTGGATTCTATCAACATATTTCTTATCTTTCTCCTTAATTATCATAGTTAAATTTGTGATTAGGTGAATCAATGGATTTTCCTTAAAATACGTATCATCAACAGAATTCTTTATTTTTTTTACTAACTTAAGACCTTCCTCTTGTTCCCCTTTAATAAAATGACATAGATATGATAAACAAGAAAATAGAACAAAATTCTGATTTCTATCTGAAGCACTTCGTAAGTTTGGAATATAGTTGATTGTTTCTTTAAAAAATTGATTAGCTTCAAATACTTCATTATTAAAAAGTGAAGCACTTGCAGCTTTTCTAAGGAAATCAATGCCAATTAAGAATTTATCCTCATTCATACAGCATTTTGCAGCATCAAAATAACAATTTTTTGCAAGCTCAAAATTGCCTTGAGTTAAATATGAATCGCCGACAGTATCATATAATTTTGCTGCTCGTTTATACTGCATAGCTTTATAGAGTTTCTCAGCTTTCATGAACTGTTTTTCAATGTCTTTAACCATGTAAGTCTCACTAAGATAAATGGTATTAACATAATTAATACATTTTAAAATTAAAAATTATACAAATAATATACTGTTAATTACTTCAAAAAATAGTTTAAAAAAAAAAAAAAAAAATATAAATTAAAATTAATAATCAAGCAATTGTAAACCCACACCAATTAGTAAGGTTATTCCCCCAAATCCACCAAGAGGATACTCATCTATTGCACCAGCCAAATTTGCATATGGTGATACCCAGATTAAAAATACAAATCCTATTGCTGCTGTAAGCCACCATACAAAGGGAATTTTAAGATCAACCCAAGGTTGAAATGATAAAAGTAAGATAGCTATTAAAATAATTCCAAAAATCCCATTTGCTAGCCATATATTATTATCGTTATCGTTGAATCCTCCGAATACAAGGATACAGTCGTATACTCCAAATGCACCACCAAGGAGAATCATCATTTTTGAAGCTTTCCATCCTTGTTTTTCCGCTAATAACTCTATTAATGCTGCCATTACAATTAAGATACCACTGAAATATGATATTAATGCAACAGGAAGATCCGCTATTACTAATCCTCCATAAATAACAAAAAATACATCAGGATATGATAAAAAGCCGAATATAAGCGCTACTACACCAACTATTAGTAAAAACCACCAATTAAAAGGAAGTTTTACTTTTCCTAAGTTAATAAGCTCCAATGATAAGAATAATACTGCTGCTAGAATAATTTCAACTATTCCGTAGAAAATATATATCTCATTAGGATCAGCTGATGCGTAAAACAAAGAGATAGCATCGAAAAGCAGAAAAGCCATCCCAAGCATAACTAACAACCTAACAGCAGTGAATTCCTCATTAAATCTACTACCGGTTTCTCCCATTTTTTTCACTTTTTTTTAATAATCTTTGATAAAATTTCAAATATTTTTGAAATTAATTAACTTAAAGGGAGTTCAAGTATAAAAATCTCTAGATACTTTAAAATGTATTATGATTAGGATTATTGATTAATCACATATCAAGGAATTAATAATAAGTTAAAAGATGATATTTAGAGAAAATACAATTTCCTTTGAAAAAGAAAATGATTTAAATGAAATTATTCAAAATTATTTCTTTTGTCGTTATGAATAAAATTTATATATTTTGGAAAGAAAATGAAATTAACACCTCTACAAAAAATTAGTATTAGTTAATAAAAGATTAATTAATAAATAAATAGAGAGTTGAAAAAATTTTGGTAGATTTTAAGAAAGATACTTGGCTTTATGCCTTAATCGCTGCCATCTTCGTTATCATCGGAATATTAGTTCCTTGGGGTTATGATGATCCAACCGCACAATGGGGTGGAGTCATTTTTTATAGCGATGGTGATTGGATAAGTGCATTTAGTAATGGAGCAACCCTTTGGACATTTGGACTTGCATGCTTTTCTGCTGCAGTTCTACTGATCTTTGGATTACACGGTTGGAAAGATAAAGAAGTTCCTTTTGATTGGTTATTCTATTTAATAATAGGAATTGTTTTAGTCATCTTTCCTATTTTAGCAATGGTTTTCGAGGGAACTGAAGGTTCAATGCCTATTGGTCCAATTTTCCTTATTATTGGTGGCGTATTTTCAATTTTAGTTTTTGTCTTTGATAAATTTTTAGGTGGAGAGTAAATAAATAGCAATTTTAAACCAAATTTTAAATTTTTTTTTTTTAAAATTTATTTTACTTAATATTTTTCCCACAAACAATTAATTTAAAGAAAAGTGTTAAGATCCGAAACCAATACAAATGGTTTGTCATCTTATGACTAATATTTATTCATAAGAGTCATTCACTCGGGTTTTTTTGAAGTTTTTAGTTCTTTATTTTTTTTAATATCTTCCTTAATAGGATTATTGCCTAAATCTTCAATTAATTTTGAAATTCTAGTAGCTTCATCTTGGAACTTCTGTCCCTCCGCAGCACTACAGTGAAATAATTGAACTCTTTCTGGTGAAATACCTGTTGTCTTTAATATTTCTTTTACATATCTTACATTTCTTTCAGCGATTAAATTCCCAGTTTCATAATCACATTCTCCTCGATATCAAGCACCAATAACTACTCCATCAGCGCCTTTTCCTATTGCTCGCATCATAAGGGAAGGAGTTACTCGTCCAGTACAATTTATTCTAACTGGTCTAAGTGTTGCTGGATACTGAGCTCGTATAGTACCAGCCATGTCTCCCGCACCATAACCTCACTTCCAACAGAGAAAAGCCAATATTTTTACATCATTATTCGATTCACTTGCCATTTTTTACTCCTCCTCTATATTTCCTCTAGTATTGCATCAATTTGTTTTTCGTATTGAGGTTCTCTATAGTATCTCAGTGTAATTGCTTCTGAAGGACAATTAGCTAAACAGCTTCCACAACCTCTACATAGAATCTCATTTACTTCGGCACCATCATCATTTAAAGTGATAGCGTTATATGGACAATTAAGTTCACATAATCCACATCTAGCACATTTTTCTTTATCTTCTACTGCTGCTCGAATTAATAATATACGATATTTATCTTTGCCCATAAGTCTGGCTAGGGATGATGCTGCTGCTCTTCCTTGTGCAATGGATTCTACGATTGATTTTGGACCTTGACTAACACCAGCTAAAGTTATACCTGGTATTTTTGTATCGATGGGATTGAGTCGAGCATGAAATTCTTTGAAAAAACCATCTTGGCTTAGTTCGAGTTTTAATAGTTTCTGAATACTTTCGACACCCTTTGCTGGAACCATTGCTGCTGAGAGAACTACCATGTCAAATTCGAGCTCTTTTAGTTCATTTGAACTAAGTGTATTTTGCATAATGATTTTAAGATTATGAGTTTCAGGGTCTTCTTTTATTCTACTTACATTCGTACGTATATATTTTATCCCTTCTTTTCGAGAGAGTGTAAAGTATTCTTCATAGTCTTTACCTGCCGCACGCATATCCATATAAGCAACAGTGATTTCCGCATCAGGGGAATGCTGCTTAATTAGTTTGCTATTTTTTATCGAAATCATGCAACAAACTCCAGAACTACAATAAGTATTCATATTTAAATCCCTTGAACCTACGCATTGTATGAACAGTATTTTTTTTGGTACTTTCCCATCTGATGGTCTAACAAGATGCCCAAGAGTAGGACCATTGGGAGCAAGTATTCTTTCTAATTTTAATTGTGTAATTACATTAGGATATTTGTTATAACCCATATAGCCTGTTGGGGGTTCAAATTCGTCCCAACCCGTAGCAACCACAATTGAACCAACCTGTAATTCTAGAAGTTCATCTTTTTGATCGAAATCTATTGCGTCTACTTCACATGCAGCTTTACAAAGTTCACATTTAATGCATCTATCCATATCGATTTGTGCTAAGGAGGGAACAGCTTGTGCAAATGAAGAATATATTGCTTTCCTTGAATCTAAACCTTCGTTAAATTCATTGTATCCATACGCAGGACAGACTTCCCAACATGCGCCGCATCCATTACAATCGTTATTCACATACCTCGCTTTATTTCGAATTGTCACAGTAAAATTCCCTACAAATCCTTGTACATCTTCTACTTTACTGTAAGTATATAAATTCAGCCCAGGAGTTCTTGCTGCTTGGAGCATAACTGGTCCCAAAATTCATATACTGCAATCATCTGTAGGAAAAGTACGATCAAGTTTAGCCATTTTACCGCCTATAGTAGGTTGAGTTTCTACTAAATGTACTTCAAATCCTTCTTCAGCTAAATCTATTCCTGCAGATAATCCCGCGACGCCACCACCAATTATAAGCGCCTTTTTTGTTATATCAACTTCCTTAATCATTATTTTTTCCAAAACTGCAGCTCGTGCTACAGCTGATCGTATGGCATCCTCAGCGACTTTTCGAGCGCCCTCTCTATCTTGTTTATGTACAAAGGAAGAATGTTCACGGATATTAGCGAATTCCAGAAATGAAGGGTCTATATTCATTGATTCTAATACGCTCTTAAAGACTGGTTCATGAGTTTTGGGAGTACAGGAACCAACCACCAACCTATTTGCATTGGTTTCAATCATTCTTTCTTTGATAAACTCCGCACCAGGTTCAGTTCACAAGCTTATATAATCAATTGCCTCAACTACATTTGGAAGAGTTTTCGCGAATTCTGCTAAGTTTTTAGTAGCAATTATTTCGGCAATATTTAAACCTCATTGACATATAAAAACGGCAATCCTCGGAGTGTTTTCGTCAATTTGAACAGTTTTGTCTTTAGTTTCTACCATTGCATATCTTACCTTTCTAACTTTTTAATTTCCTCCAATATATTATAAATTTAGTTTTATAGTTGAAAATATTTTATTCTAATTAAATAAAGTTAAATCCAAATAAATTTAAAACCAATATCTATTATAATATGATTAATTAAAAATTGTTTAAAAAATAAATTTGAATTGCGTATCAAATATCATTTATAAATTCAGTTGATTTAATGCTATTTCAAGACAATATTCAGCAATATGTTCCCTTCATTATTGCTGGAGTATTAATTATAGGAGGTATTGTTATTCTAAAGATAGGTCTAGCTATTACTAAAGCTCAGTCAAAAACTAACATTAAATGGGTGGCGGTAAGTTACCTTATCCAGTATGGAGTAACATTATTCGTTAGTAGTCCTATGCTTCTTGATATGGTTATAACAGAATTGGATTGTGCAATAAATGGTATATGTGACTATTATGGTGGTCCTGATCCAGGATTTATTGCCATGGCTGTTATTTTTTCGACTTTTTTAGTTTTAAATCTTATAAACCTTATTCACAAGCCTGGCTTAACACGCTCCTTTATATTAACCTTATTAATTTTAGGACCAATAATTGGAGCTAATTATTTAATTTTCAGTAACATTGGAAGCGTTCTGTAAAATTCCAGAAATCTAATAAAGACCAATTTCTTTGTTTATATCATTATTCATTTCTATTATCTCTTCTTTTGCAGCCTCACAATACTTATATGGGGTGAATTTTTTCCTTTTATTATATGCATAAATTATGCCTCGCGAAGAATTTATTATTGCACCCAACCCATCCTTATTAAAACCATATTTGATGTCTTTAGCTTGAGCCCCTTGAGCACCATAACCAGGAATAAGAATAAATGAACTTTTAACAATTTCTCTTATTTTTTTTAGTTCAGTTGGGAAGGTAGCACCTACAACAACTCCTAAGTTAGAAAATTTAGAAAATTTGTTCAAGTTTTTAGCCCAAATTTGCACCAGTTCCGCCATTATAATATAATTTCTTTTCAGGTCTAGTTCATGGACATGGTATTCAGAAATATCATCAGGAACATCCTTTAAATTAGCGCTAAATAAATTTTGAAAATCCTTACTACTTGGATTTGAAGTTTTTACAAGAACAAACAGACCTTTCTCCTTATAATCAATAAAAGGTTTAACCCCATCAATTCCTAGATAAGCATTTATAGTACAAGCATCTGCATTATAATTTTTGAATATTGAATGGGCATATGCTTCAGATGTAGATCCAATATCATTTCGTTTAGCATCTAAAATGACAAGTAAATCCTTCTGTTGAGCATACTTAATAGTTTCTTTTAAAGCGTTTAAAGCTTCATATTTTTCAAAAAATGCAATTTGTGGTTTAACCACAGGGATTAATTCAGAAGTGGCATCTATCAAGCTTTTGTTAAATTCTAAAATGACTTTATTCGGGTTTTCTAATTCCTTAATAAGATACTGAGGGATTTCTCCTTCTTTATCCATTCTGGGATCTAATCCCATTGAAATTACACTTTTTCTATCCTTTATTAATTGAATTAGTTTTTCAATAAAATGCATGATTATTCTTACTAAATTCCTTTATTTTATTATATTATCTATATACTAATAATAAATTACTTTCGGTTTAGTTAAGTTTCTTCAAGTTCATCTAAAATAGTATAAATCTCATCAATAATGTTTTCGAAGTCAACCGATTTTTGTTCTTCAGAAATCAGATTTTTTAGAGTAACTTTATTTCCCTCTACTTCTTCAGGACCAACAATTAATACAATTATTACACCAAGTTCATTTGCTTTCTTTAACTGATTTTTTAAATTTGAAAATCGATAATCGACTATACAGGGAAAATCCTCATCTCGAATTATACGCGCGAGTTCAAGAGAATAACTTGCCACTTCTTTATTAACTGAAGCTATGTATATTGTGTCAGTATAATCTTTTTTATATACTTCTTCAGGTATTAAATTGTAAGTTTTCAAAAATAATGATAACATTAAAATACCTAATCCAAAGCCAATTCCAGAGATACTTTCATCGGAAAATATTGATAGTAAATCATCATATCTCCCTCCTCCAAAAATACTTCTTATATTTTCTTTACCTGTATCAAACACTTCAAATACAATCCCCGTATAATAATCTAATCCTCTTACTACACTTGACGAGAAACTACAATAATTTGAAAGACCAGTTTCCATAATTAGCTTTTCAAAATTTACTAATTCTAAATAGCCTTCTGAATTATAGAATTCTTGAGGTATCATATCGAATTGATTTAATAATTCCTTGATGCCTTTAGCGTCTGTTAGTTTTAAAATTCCATTAATAATAAATTCATCTTGAAATGTATCTATGACGTACTTTTCAAATTCTTCCTTTTCCATTTTATCAGATTTATCTAAAACCTTATATACCATTGGTATCTTATCCTGAGAGAGCTTAAGGAGGGTTCTACATAAAACATCTATGAAGCGTCGACTATTATAGAAAATCTGGAACTGATCTGCGGTAGCTCCAAATTCATTGAAGATATCTACAATTATATTAAAGATTTCAAGTTCAGCATACAGGGTATCTTCTCCTAATATATCAAAATTAATTTGATTAAACATTCTCCGTCTTCCTCTTTGAGGACGTTCATATCGAAAGCAAGTAGGATTGGAAAACCATCGTATAGGTTTTTTGAGTTCTTGGCTTTTTCTAGCAATCATTCTGGCTAAAGAGGGTGTTAACTCAGGAATTAAGATTAATCGTTCCCCTTCTTTTTTCTCAACTATAAACGATTGTTCATTTACAAGCTCATCAGAAGTCTTTGCTGCAAAAATTTCAACAGGTTCTAATTGTGGACTTCTGAATTCATCGTAACTATATAATTCAGCAATGTAAGCGATATTATCAACGATCCAATTAAATTCTCTTAAATCTTCTGGGTAAAAATCCTTAAATCCTCTAAGTGGTTCCTTCGAAAATTTCTTTGACATTAAATCACAAAATGTATTATTTTAATTAAAAATTAAAAAGAAGGCTAACAAATATTTTTTTCTGTTTAATAATAAGATTTTTCTTGATTTTAAAATGTAAATTCATATTGTATTTATTTTAAGCTGATTATTATAAACTACCGATTTAACTATTTGGAGAGGTAATATTGCCTCAGGAAGAAATTTTTAAAAATATGGTTGATTCAATTGTTAATTTGGATGAACAAAAAGCAATAGATTTGGCAAATAATGCAATAAAAGAAAACCTGAATTTAATGGATGTCATTGAAAAGGGTTATGCTGCAGGGATTCGTAAGGTTGGAGAATTATGGGAAGAAGGTGAATATTTTCTTCCAGAACTTATGAAAGGTGCAGAGATTATGCAAAAATGCTTGGATCTAATTATTCCTCACCTAAAGAAGGGTGCTGAAGATATTTCACAAGGTACCGTAATAATGGCAACAATAGAAGGAGATATTCACTCCATTGGAAAAACTATTGTTGGTACTATGCTAAGAGCTTATGGTTTTGAGGTTTATGATTTAGGTACGGATGTACCTGCTGAAAAAATTGTTGATGTAGCAATCGAAAAAAAAGCAGAGATTATTGGAGTTTCTGCACTTCTAACAACCACTATGTTTGGTCAAAAAAAAATAATAGAAATACTGAGGGAGCGTAATTTGCTAAATAAATTCAAAGTTATTTTAGGTGGTGCTCCAGTGACACGTTCTTGGGTTAATGAATGTAATGCTGATGGTTTTGCTGAAAATGCTATAGATGCGGTAAGATTAGTTAAATCTTTATTAAATAAGTAAAAACTATAAAATGTTGAGGGGAACAAGAAAAATGTCTTTTTATGATTGGTTGGAAGATGATTCAAAAGTAATTCTATTTGATGGAGCAATGGGAACTGAGCTTATCAAAAGAGGTTTAAAACCTGGAAAAGTACCAGACCTATTGAATATAGAAAATCCAGATTCTATTATTAATATTCATAAATCATACTATAATGCCGGCTCAGACATGTGTCAATCAAACACATTTGGTTCAACTCCTTTAAATCTAAGAAATCACAAAATAGAAGATCAAATCCAAGAAATAATTGAAAAAGCGATAGACAATATTCAGAAAGCCTGTCCTCCAGGACGTCTAATTGTTGGCGATATTGGTCCAACAGGTGTATTTAGACCTCCAGTAGGTAATGCTTCTAGTGAAGAATGGTACTCAAGTTTTAAAACTCAAACTGAACTAATGAAAGATGGAGTAGATCTGTTTCATATCGAGACTATTTCGGATTTAGAAGAAATTCTCACGGCAGTCCATGCTGTGAAAAGTGTGTCAAAGAAACCTCTTATTGCCTCAATTACATACAAAAAAACAAAACGGGGTTTTTTTACTATAATGGGTGATTCGTTAGAAAAGTGTGTAAAAGCATTAGAAAACGAAAATGTTGATGTGATTGGGGCAAATTGTACTATAGGATCAAAAGATATGCTTGACTTGGCAAAAGATATAAAAAATTTAACAGATGTACCAATTTCTGTAAAACCAAATGCGGGACAACCGAGGATTGAAGGATCAAAAACTTTTTATGAACAGCCGATTACTGAATTCGTTAATGATATTCAGCAAATGATAAAACTCGGAGTGAAAATAGTTGGTGGTTGTTGTGGGACAACACCCGAGACTATAAGGGAAATCCGAAAAGTTATAGATAAGATCAAAAATTAAGTGAATGAAAACAGGAAATATGACAATAATTAGACCAAAAATTAACGTATTAGATGAAGAACATAAAAATTTGATTTTCGATGAAGCAAAGTTGATATTAGAAACTCAGGGAATTTTTATTGAGAATCAAGAAGCAATTGAAATGTTTGAAAATGAAGGATTAAATCATGAAGGGGCAAGATATTTTATTCCATCCGACTTGATTGATGGATCATTAGATTCAACTCCTGATCAAATCACCCTATATGATAGAGATGGGGAAGAGCATTTACTTCTCACTAAAGATCAGGTCCATTTTGACCCCGGTTCTGCAGCTATATTCATATTAGATGAAGGTACAGGAGAAATCAGAGAAGCCCAATCTAAAGATTTTATTAGATTCTCTAAGATTGTAGAGCAATTAAAGTATATTGAAGCTCAGAGTACAGCCTTGATATATCAAGATGTTCCTAATGATGCTCAAGATTGGCATCGCCTTTATCTAGCGTTGTCAAATTGTTATAAACCAATAGTAACAGGGACGTTTAGGAAGGAAAGTTTTTCAATAATGAAAGAGATTTTATTAGCGTGCAGAACTTCTGAGGATGATTTAGCGCGAAAACCTTTAGCTATATTTGATGCTTGCCCTAGTCCTCCGTTAAAATGGTCCGATTTGACCACACAGTCATTAATAGATGCGGCAAAAAGTATGATACCCTCTGAATTTGTATCAATGCCTTTATCCGGTGCGAGTGCTCCGATTACATTGATCGGCTCAATAACTCAACATTGTGCTGAGTGCCTTGCAGGAGTGGTTATCGTTCAATTAGTTAACAAAGGTGCGCCATTAATTTGGGGGGGTTCTCCGGCTGTATTTGACATGAAGCATGGTACTACTCCAATGGGAGCGATTGAAACGATGATGATCAACTTGGGTGACATTGAAATGGGTAAATTCCTAGATCTACCTACTCATGCTTATATGAGTTTAAGTGATTCTAAAATTCCTGATGGACAAGCAGGATTTGAAGCAGGGATGGGAGCATTACTTGCCGGACTTGCTGGGATCAATATGATTTCTGGGCCGGGAATGTTGGATTTTGAATCTACGCAGAGTATTGAAAAACTAATAATTGACAATGAAATCGTGGGGATGGTGAAAAGATTAATTCGAGGTATTGAAGACCATGGTTCTCCTTATGCTTCTGAAATTTTAAAAGATTATGAAGATAAAGAAGAATTACTTTCTCATCCATCAACTCTAAAATATTTCAGAAAAGAATTGTTTCTTCCAAGTCCGATAATAGATAGAATGACAAGGGATTCTTGGAAGCAAAGTGGTTCTAAATCAGCAAGAAAAAGGGCAAGAAACATTGCTGAAATGTTGTTAGAAAAACCTTCAATTAAACCTATTAATAGAAGCTTAGCAACTGAATTGAATAATATTGCAAAGACTGCTTTAAAATGAGTTTTATTTAAAATTGTTCTCTAAATATTTTTCCTAAATAACTTCCCGTTTCTTCTTGAATAATAAGTTCAAAAACCCATCCAATTTCCTCAGCACATCCTTTTAGGGTTTGAGAATCGATATGTAAAAGTCTAAATTTTTCACCTAATCTCCCTTTATATTCCATTTGAAGCCCAATAACTCCAAAATATCTCCCCAATTTTCGATTTTTCTCTTGATAAGCTAAATGACCTGCATCATCAGTGTATCTTACATCTAGAGAATCTAATATTATTTGGCCATTTGGATTCAATAAAGTTTTACAAAATTCTAAAAAATTTTGTAATCCCGATATATCTTCCACAAATCCTATGGCTCGTCCCATCAATAGGATTGTATCAAAATTTTTCTCATCCAATTCATAAACATCTGAACATATAACATTTCTAATCCCTCGGTTCTTCATAATGTCACATGCATAAGAAGAGATATCTAATGCATATACGTCTAATCCTCTATTTTGGAGCGCAAGGCTGTGTGGACCCACTCCTGCACCTATATCTAATACTTTTCCATAACATAGATCTATTGCCTTATTGTCAAAAGTAGAAAAATCTTGTTCATTTCTAAAACATTGGGAGACAAAATATTCGTCTCTTAATCCATCATCTCGAAGAAATATTACCTTGGCTTGCTCATTTCCTTTATAAAATTCCTTAAGAGCTAAGCCAAATGGTTCCATAGGTTTAAGAAGCATGATTCAGTTATAATTAGAAATCGCTAATGTATTTAATAATCTAATATTCCTTTTTAAAATATTTAGAATATCAATTAAAAACTTAATTCTAAATTGATTGAAATTTATAATTAGTAGAATATTTTTAATTTATAATTTAAAAAAATAGAAGTTGAACCAAAATTCCGAAATTAATCGAAAATAAGGAAAAGCAATTCTCATTATTTTTAAACAAAGGTAGATGTGGTGGATGTAGAGCTTGCATTGCCGTGTGTCCAACAGGGATTTTAGAACTTAGTGATGAATTAAATTATAGAATTGCCTACATCCCAAAAGTTAGGAAAGGTAAAGAAAAGTACTGTACAGGATGTAGAAGATGTGAATTTGCATGTCCTGATTGGTGCATTTATGTTTTAGATGAAAAAGAAACTAGTAGTGAGAAAGCTAAAACTTAAGAAGGTGATATGAATGGTAGAAAAAAATGATAAGAGATATTTACCAGAGGGAAAACATGTAATGATGGGTAATGTTGCTATGGCAGAAGGTGCTTTATCTGCAGGTCTTAGTTTTTTTGGGGGATATCCAATTACACCTAGTACAGAGGTTATTGAACATTTAGCATTTAGGATGCCTCAAGTGGGAGGAGTTTGTATGCAGATGGAAGATGAATTGGCGTCAATAAATGCAGTAATGGGTGCATCTTTAGTAGGAGCAAAAGCAATGACAGCAACATCAGGTCCCGGATTTTCTTTGATGGTGGAAACTATTAGCATGGCAGCTTGCTTAGAAATCCCATTTGTGTTTTGTGATGTTCAGAGAAACGGCCCTGGTACTGGATTTGTAACCGAACCTCATCATAATGATTTAGGTTTAATGAGATTTGCGGGTAATGGAGAATTTGGGGTTATAGCACTCGCCCCAATGAATTGTCAAGAGCTTTTTGACTTAACTATTACTGCATTTAATTTTGCTGAGATGTACCGCTGTCCCGTTTTTCTTGTATCAGATGCGTATTTAGGACATCTTCATGAACCATTGGTTATACCACCAAAAGAAGAAATTATCGAGAAAGTAATTTCTCGTGAATTACCTAGTGATTTCACAAATAAATTTTCATATTTTGATCATAAAAAAAATTCATACATAATCCCAAAACCACCAATTATGGGCACTGACTATGTACCATTAATGTTTCTTCATCAACCACATAATTCTAATGGAATGTCTTCCAGAGGACAGGCACTTTCCTTCACAAAGATGCTAACTGATAAATTAAAGACTAATATAGATAAAATTTCTCTGACTGAAGAATATAAAATGGAGGATGCAGAAATAATTATTATTTCATATGGCTTACCAGTTAGAACCAGTTATCGTGCAGTTGATATCGCACGCAAAGAAGGAATTAAAGTTGGGATTTTTCGGCTAATTACTTTATGGCCATTTCCAGATGAGAAAGTAAAGAATGTTGTAAAAAACGCGAAAGCCGTAATTGTACCTGAATTGAATTATACCGGGATAATAGCAGAACAAGTCGAACGAGTAAC
>JBHLNR010000268.1:0-4119 GCA_048941385.1 Promethearchaeota archaeon | reverse complement strand
TAGTTCCTGATTTTTTTCCTCAATCTGTTTTTGGATGTTTTCAGTGAGTTCCCAAAATTTCTCTTTTTGGGAGGTAATGGTATTAATTTCATTTTGAAAAGAATTTTGTTCCTCATGAATTTTTTCAATACTTTCTTCAATGGAAACAATTGTTTTCTTCTTTTCTTCAACTAAACCATTTAAATTTTGAATATTTTCATCAATTTCATTCAAATTTTCAAATAAACTCTGAATTCCATGTAATTCCTGAAGATCACTTCTTAATTTTTCTAATTCTGCTTGTTCTTTATCAATTTCTTCTTGGATCTTAGAAATATTGGTCCAGTATGAATCCTTTAACTCTTCAAGTTTTTTGATTTCAGAGTCGATTCCTGTTATTTCAGTTTCTCTTTCACCTATAAGAGTCTGTCTATCATTTGTTTCTTTTTCAATCTTGGTTTTTCTTTCTTCTATTTCTTGGTTTCTTTTATTGATTACTTCAAGCCTTCGAGTAAAATCAGCGAGTTTTTCAGTATCATGTTTGTGTTGGATTTTAGTTTCCCCTAAATTTTTCTCAGTAAGGTTCAAATCATCCGTCTGAGAATTTATATTTTCTGAAATTTCATCAAGTTGTTTGTACAATTCTTGACTTTTAGACATTGTCAACTTTCTTAAAGATATATACACATTTTCAAGAATTTCCATAAGGTCTTGAACAAAGTTATCGAAGGTGGTAGTTGAAGATTGAACTTCTACATCAGCAGACTCCTTTACCCTCTCTATTAATTGTCCTATTGTGATATCTGCATTATCTGTAAATAGTCTTAAAGTTCCCATAATAGAATTGAGCATTTCAGCCATTTCTTCAGATTGGGCAGAAGCATCCCCAATTTCTTCAACAGACTTCATGATATCTACAAGATCTAAAACAAATTTCTTAAAATCTTCAGCAGAAGTCTCAATTGCTTCAGCATTTGATTGTTGTATATTACTTTTTATGGATTCAACAGAAATGTTTATGTTTTGAGTAAGCATGTTTAAAATCTGTAGTATTCCAGTAATATCTTGTGTATTTTTTTCATACTCTAGATCAGATACTTCGATTTTCTTCAAAATATTATCTTTTTCTTTCGTGAGTTCTTCTAACCGTCTTTGGATATTTACATTTTTATTATTAAATTTTTCAAGATCTTTTTCAATATCAACGAGACTTTTATTTAAAGTGGTAACCTGCATGTCGAGATTAGTTTTCTCTCTTTCCAGATTGGTTGTTTCCTTTGTGAATATTTTTAACTCTGTATTAATATTATCAATCTTTCCTTTATTATCGTTAATTTCAGACTCTAAGGAATATCTCTTCATTCTTTGTAATTCTAAACTCTGTTCATTCTTCTTGTAATTGGAATTTTCTTCCTTGAGTTTTCCTCTTAAATTAGTTATAGTTTTATTTCTATTTTCGTTTTCGAGCATTAATTCTTTAACTACATCTTCTGTATCTTTTCCTTTACTTAATTCTTGAATTCTTTTTTCAATAGAGGTTTTTTTGTTGTTTAAATCTTGAATACTATTATTATTCATAGTAATTTCAGTGTTTATTGAAGATAGATCTGATTGAAGGCTTAGTAATTTAGAATTTAATTGATTTTTTTCTTCTTGAGCTGTTGCGATTTTTGTCTCAAGATCCTTTCGAGTTTGATTTTCTTCTGAAATTTTAACTTTTAAGGTGTCTATTTGTTTTCTGACTTCAGTTTCTTCTTTTTTAGTTTGTTGTATAGCTTCATCTATACTTTCAGCATCTTTTTTTAATTTATTAAGTTCATTTTCCAATTTGATTTTTTTATTTTCATTCTTTTGTATATTTTCTTTGAGAACTTTTATTTGGGCGTTGTTTGATGAGATTTGCTGCTGTATTTTGGAGATTTGAGATTTAAAATTTGATTTTTCTTCCTCATTGTCTTTTATTTTTATATCAAGCTCGGATTGAGATTGTTGTCTTACCTCAATTTCATTTTTAGCTTCTTCAATAGTATTTTCACATTCAGAAATATCCTTTGATACACCTTCTATTAACAGATCTATGGTTTGCCCCTCTTCAAGCTCCATCTGTAAATTTTCTAAATTTTTAATTTCTTCAGAGAGCTTCTCAATAGATTTCTTAGCTAAATTTGACGTGGTTTGACTAGAAGATATTTTTGTTTTTATTTGGGTAATATTCTCATTAATTTCTTCTCTTTCTTTTTCTTTTTCGTTTATAGTTTTTTGAATATTATCCATTACCAATGATTCCTGTTTAAGTAGAGCTTCTTGCCTACTAATTTTTTCATCAAATTCTTCAATAAGTTTTGATGAATTTTCTATTTTCTTCTCTAACTCATCTTCCTCTTCTCTTAGCTTTGAAATTTTTAAGGCTATTAACTGTGAATTCAAAAAACTTATTTTTTCATCCAATTCCTTCCACGCGAGAGCATCATTCTTTTCTTTTTCAACTTTTTTAAGTTGAGAGGATACTTCTTTAAAGATAGCCTCGAATTGTCCTAGATCTCTCTCTGCTTTTTCTAATTCTTTTAATGTAGCATCTTTCATCTCATCATATTTTTGAAGACCTATCAGATCTTCAATGAATAATCTACGATCTTCTGTATTCATATGTGTAAGCTCAACAATCTTTCCTTGTAGGACAAATTGATTACTACCATCAGGATCAATATTCGCTGCTGCTAAGGCATTAAGGATTTGTTGACGAGTGGTCTTTGCACCATTCATTTTATAACCACCCCCTCCACCTCTTTTTATGGTACGAGTGATTTCAAATGTATCTGTTCCACCAGGAAAGACATTTTCAGAATTATCAAAATACATGGTTACCGATGCTCTCTGAGAGGGATTTTTTCCTCGAGAGCCAGCAAAAATAAGATCCTCTAAACTTTTGGCTCTCATCGTTTTTTTACTTAATCTCCCCAAAGCGAAACAGAGTGCATCTATTATATTTGATTTCCCCGCACCATTAGGACCTACTATACAAGTAAAACCACTTGAAAGTTTTATTGTTACGGTCCTATCTCCAAATGACTTAAAACCAGTCATAGAGATTTTTTTAATATAAGTCATTTCTTTCTTTCCGTTTCTATCTTTAATATAAAGAATAGAGTAATTACCAATATATATATGATAGGCATGTCGAATATATAAAAAAATCTGCCCTCTTTTGTCAAATTATGAAAGGATATGAAAAGATTAGAAATTATTAAATAAAGTATCTATAATTGCTTTTAATTGATTAGGGCTTATTACCATAAAATAAGAGTTGTTTTTATCTAAATTTTCCAAAAGTTGTGTATTTCTTCCCCATATGGTTCTCTTCGAGGGTCTAATTATTCCAGTATTTAATAAATCTTTAACTAAGCTCCGAAATTCCCCATTACTTTTTTCATACTCTAATGCTTCACAAGATACATGATATAGTTCTTCTAGCTCTTTTAAAGATACATAATAATTCATTTTACTTATAAAATAATTAGTAAGATTATCTAAAAAAATAATATGTAAAAAATCTTCATCAGAAATGTAATTTAATATGCTGAATTCATCATGAATTTGTATTTGATCAAAATGATTTTGACAGAGTTCTATAAGATCCCAATTCATAATTTTTTGTTGATTTTTTAAGATTGGATAAAGATCTCTAAGAATTTCGATCCCTTTTCCTGGTACAGGGACATATTGCTCACAAACTAAATCTGATATGTACTTTATTATTTCTTCATCCACTTCATGTGAAATTGCTAAGGAAATTCGTTGTTTCAGAATTGAATATAGTTCTTTGTAGCTGAAATAATTCAATTTCTTTTTAAAATCGAACTGAGACAATAAATTGATTGCTGTTGGTTGCATTATTTTATTTATTGTGTAGATCGATGTTATTTTTGTTTCTTTTCCAATATGTAAAAATTTCTTAAATATCTCTGGTTTCATATGCTCAACATTAGTAAAGATAAAAAAGAGATTACAATCAATTCTTTTACATGTTAATTTGAAAACATTCCACAAATGTGATAAATTTGAATTTAAAAGTGAATCATAATCGATTTTGAACCTGCCTAAGTTTAACAAATCTGTTAGTATTGAAAAGATTAATTCTTC
>JBHLNR010000064.1:0-17404 GCA_048941385.1 Promethearchaeota archaeon | reverse complement strand
AGACTGCAATACTTCACTCAACTGAGATGGGTATAAATATGTATAAACAAATGGGTTTTAAGGAATATTGTACAATACAATTGTTTAAGTGGCAACCTAACATTTTCAAAAATTATTTAAGGAAATTGAAGCGGTTGGTGTAGAACTGAAACAATCACTATTTATTTTAGAACATATAGTTGAACATTGGTTATATCAGACGCTGAATTTACCTTTCAGGAAAAATTAATATAAACTAAATAAAGATTTCATCAATCACCATTTTGAGCGCGGGGGGCTTATCGAGTTCTAACATCTCACTGGTTTTGGCTGACTTTTCCAGCGCTTCCCAAATTTCTGAATTTTCTCTTATCGCTTCAGTAAAGCGTGATAATTTCTGCAATGCTGGATATGACTGTCCCTTAATGACATAACATGCTAAAAATGGCTCAACTGGGTTTATTAGGATTGTATTTTCTCCGATTCGTATACGATCGATGGATTTTGAAAAGAACTCGCCGCTGAAGGTATTAAACGCTGATAGAAAGGAGCTGAACAGGTCACTGTGATCCCAATTAGGCACAAAAATATGGTTAAAATATGTGATCCCACCTTCACTCATGATTAAAAGTAATATAGGCTCTTCTTCAATTATTTCAGGTGGCTCCACTGCACGTTTCCCTTCTAATCGACCAATTACATCATCAACGGAAGCTAATTTAACACGATCTGAAATTGGAGCTTGATTTCTCTTAAGAGTTTGCCATTGGTCCAATTGTTCAAGTAAGTTATCGTGCTCTTTCGAGATCTTTTGAGAAAGTAAAATTAATCCGTGAGTTTTAGCTATATCTTGAGCTTCCGTCAATAATTTTTTCGCTCCTTCTATGTTTATTTGGATTAAGGCCAACTTAGCTTGTAATAATTTTCCTTCAGCCAACCATGAATATGAATGTTGGTTTTCTGCGATTCTAAAAAGTTTTATAATTAATGGATTTATTTCATCGATTATTTCAAGATTATTATACATAGATAGTTCCTTTAAGAGAAGATCACATAATGAAACTATCGCTAAGAGATGATATAGAGGATAATAAATATCATCCTCAACTATTTGTTTTAATAATCTAGCAGCATCAGTATGATCTGCCATTCGATTACTCATTTTTAACATTATTGCTTGACCTAATAGATATGCATGTTTAACTCTTGTGCTTTTATGTTTATCAGAGAGATTTTCTAAACGTTTTAAATACTTTTGTGCTTGTACACTAGAGTTTTTATCAATGTTGACTAGTAATAGGGATAAAAGTGAATGCATCATCAAAACCATGTTTCCCATCTTTTCACTTAATACCAAACTCTGCTTATAGTACTCTATTGCTTTATCAATTTCACCTTTCCTCCTGAAAATTTCCCCAATATTATGTCTAATTAAGACTAAAAAATAGATATTGAAAATTTCTTTTGCTATTTCAGCTGATTGTTCAGTATATTGTAAAGCTTTATTTAACTCACCTTTGCTCATGTAGACCTTTCCGAGATCATATAGTGCTTGAACTCTGTTAATTCCCTTTATTTTCTCCATAGATAAGCACTTCTCACAGAATTCTAAAGCTCTATTAAGGTTTCCATTTAAAGAGTAGACGTGTCCAATTAACCAATGACTATGTGCGACACCAATTTGAAAATCTAATTTTTCAAAAAGTTTTAAACATTTAAATGCGTATTCTAAAGCTGGATCATATTCACCTTTACTCGAATAGATAGTAGCAATTGTTCCTAAACTATATCCCACCAAAACTTTAAAGTTGATCTTTTTTCCTAGAGTTAAAACCTCCAATGCTAAATCTAATGCAATATTAAAATCACTCTTGAATATATAAATCCAAGATTTCATGTAGTTTAGCATGATTTTAAGCTTGGTAGTATCAGTAGAAGGTTCTTCTCTAAGTGAATTGAATAATTTTTCGGCTTTTAAAATTAAATCAAGAGCTTCGTCGAGTTTGCCTAAAAATGCGATTTGCGATTTAAGGATAAGAGCTTCGATTATTTCTAATACCAACCCCAATTCATTACTCAATTTATATGTTTGCTCCCCGATCTCAACTCCTTTTTTAAATTGCTGTTTATAAACATACGCTCTACCTCTCAAAAGCAACGTCCATAATCTTTCCTTAGGGATCATTTTGCAATTTTTCTCAAAGTTAGTAATTATTTCAATCCCTTCATCTACTTTTCCATTATTAAGGAGCTCTTCTGCATGAATTAATTCCTGAGGTCGTGGGTCACACATCAGTATACACTGATTAAAAATCGGATTTAACATAAAGGAAGAAGGGTTTCTTTAAAAGCCTTTTGTACTATAATTTCTATTTGAGTGTTTTTTGCATTTTCAAAGGAAATTTCATTGAAATCAGACGCTGAATTTACCTTTCCAAAAAAAGAAGAAAATATTAAATATAATCTAGTGCTAGAACATATTCGTTCTAATTCTTCTCTTGTTATTACTAACAATTTGGACAACCACATGAGCATCCACGAGTAGCATAGCCAATGGCAATTGCAAAAAATATCGCTCCTATTATCGCTAGTGTTAACCCAGAAGAAGCCAAAGGTGAATCAACTGATTCTCTATATCCTATAGCACTAAGAGAAGTCCCGACAATAATTAGAATTAGTCCAACTACCCCCAATCCTATCATAATCCGTACGATTCGAGTTGGTTTGCTTTTTCTTTTTTTCTTCTTTTTCTTGTAACTCTTGACAGAACACGGTATGCATAGTCCATCAGACAGATCATAAAGAGATTGTTCAATTTCAGCCCCACAATTTCTGCATTTCGCCATATCTTTTTCCTTCTCTGTAATAGACACCACGATTAAAATTAATGAAGAAACGTTTTCTTAAAAGCATTATGTACTATAATTTCGATTCTAATAATTATGGTTATCTTAACTACAACAGACTTTATTTTTTCAAAGAAATTTTCATGGAAATCAGACACTGAATTTGCTTTTCCTTAATAATTATTATATAAAGATTTCATTGATCAAAGTTTTAAGCATGGGTGGATTTTCAAGTCCTAATATCTCGCTCGTCTTGACAGATTTATTTAATGCTTGCCAAATCTCCGAATTCTCCTTAATTGCTTCGGAGAAATTTGTTAGCTTCTGTAAAGCCGGATAAGATTGCCCCTTAATGACATAGCACACCAGAAAGTTTTCAACGGGATTTATCAGAATGGTATTTTCCCCGACTCTTATACGATCAATGGATTTCGAAAAAATTTCATCCATAAACGTATTGAACGCAGACATAAAAGAACTAAAGAGATCGCTGTGATCCCAATTTGCGACAAAAGTGTGGTTGAAATAAGTTGCTCCACTATTATCCATGATGAGAAGTAGGATTGGTTCTTCATGTACTAATTCAGGAGGGTCTATAGCCTGCTTACCTTTTAATCGGTTGATAACTCCATCAAAGGAAGCTAGTTCAATGCGATCTACCATAGGAGCATCTTCCTTTTTAAGCTTATCCCACTCGTCAACCTTTCCAAGTAAAATATCATGCTCACTAGAAATCCTTTGAGCTAACAAATCTAAACCACGAATTTCGGCAACTCGTTGAGCTTCTGTCAATAATTTCTTCGCTTTTTCAATATCCATCTCGACAAGTGCCACTTTTGCTTGTAATAACTTACCTTCAGCTAAACTCGGAAAAGAATATTGTTTTTCTGCGTAATCAAGTAGTAGAGTAATTAATGAATTTAGTTCTTCCAATATTTCAGGATTATTATAGATCGATAATTCTTCTAAGAAAAGATCACACAGAGACACAAGAGAATAGTTATACAATACAGGGAGTCTTACAATTGGATCTTCTATAATTTGTTGTAATAACTTCTCAGCTTCAGCACGATTACGCCGTCTATCACTTGTTTTCATTTCTAATGCTTTTGCTATCAGATATGATTGTGTGTTAATCTTATTTTCTGTTTGATCAGCGAGTTCTTTTAATCGCTCGAGGTACTGATGTGCTTTATCATAGAATTTATGTTCATAATTCAATAAAAATAGCCCAAAAAAAGAAATACCTATCTCAAGGGAATACCCGATTTGTTTAGAAAGCTTTAAAGCACGTGTCAGATATTCTTCAGCATGTTTATAATCATTTTTAATTCTATATAGGTTTCCAATATTCCGGAAAGCACTTGCCAACTGGTCTATGTTATTTACTTCCTTAGCAAGTGGAATAGCTTGCTTTAAATGCCTTAAGGCTTTATTCAATTCACCCTTCTCTCGATAAATCATTCCTAGATTAGTCATTATATACAGTCTATCTCGACTATAAATTTCTTTGATTGATAAGCTTTGTTTGCAGTATGTCAAAGATTGATTAATATCACCTCTATGTAAGTGAATAATCGCAAGTAACCTAAAGCTGGATGCGATTCGACCTTTAAAATTCAATTTTTTTGCAAGATTTAAACTCTTTAATCCATAATCTAAGGCATTATCATATTGACCTATCATAAAATTTGAATACCCAAACAATAATAGCATAAAAATTACACCAGCTTTATTTCCAAACTTTTCCCACAATGTTAAACATTGTGTTGCTAATTCTACCACCTTTTTATAATCATTCTTAAAAATGTAGATGGGGACCTCCACCTGCAATAAATTTGCTCTTAACTTGGAAATTTCTGTAGAAGAGGCATCAGTCAGGGTATTTATCAATTTTTTAGCATCCGTTATTAAATCTTGAGCCTCATCAAATTTACTTTCCCATAGTTTTTCATCTGCTTTTAGAATGATTATTTCTGCAGTTTCATAAATACTTCCTTGCTCTTGACTCATTTGATAAGCAAGTTCATCAAGATCTGTAAAATCTCTAAGTTTTTCGTTAAAGAATACATTTCGCCGCTTTAAAATAAGCGAATATAACTGCTCCTCTGGTGTAAGGTTGTTTTTATTCTCAAAATTAGTAATTATTTCAAGTGCCTGCTCTTCCTTTCCTACGTACATTAACCGCTCCGCACGTACTAATTCTTCTGGCATTATCCTAGGCATCTTTACACCTTTGTTAATAATTGGATCTAAAATAAGGGAAGAATAATTTCCTTAAAAGCCTTATGTACGAGAAGTTCGATTCTAATAATTTTGGCTATTTAAACTAAAATGGACTTTGTCTTTTCAAAGGAATTTTCATGGAACTCAGATGCTGATTTTACCTTTCTATTCTAAATTCAAAGGAATTTGGGACAAAATTTAAAAAACTTTAACATCATTGATCTTTTTTTGCATTTTTCAATTCTTTAATAACACTCTCAACTTTTTCTCCGCAGAAATGGCAAATTTCTTCATACCAAGTAAAAAGGTTTCCACACTTTTTACAAGTAAAACGATCCTTTTGATACGCTAACCATTCCGTCACCTTGTTCTCTTTTAGCAGATTTCTAAGTTGCAAAGCGTGTTTAAAGTGGGGAAATCCTTCAGGGGATTCACTTTCAGGAATTTTCTCACATGGATAGTCTTTACACGTAAAACAATAATCTTCATGTTTTTCTTTAGCACATGTGCGAATTTTACATTTTGCACAATACGAATACACACTGTAATCTGATTTACAACCGTGACATTCCAAATCCATACCTTTACTCATCGTTTTCCATGGTTCTGGAATGGATTCTGGACGGTTTTGCACATATGCTAATCGAATTATACAACTACCACAATATATTCCGCAATATGCATCAAAGATATATTTCATTTTGGAGTGCTTTTTAATATTTAGAATTCTAAATAAAATATTATCTAATTAAGAGGATTTTACTTATTTACTTTTTTAGTTTGAATCTTTGATATTTTGATCTGCTTTGTTTGGTTTAAACGTAAGGAACATTATTTTCAAAGGAAATTTCATTGAAACCAGACGCTGAATTTACCTTTCAGGAAAAATTAATATAAACTAATTAAAGATTTCATCAATCACCGTTTTGAGCGCGGGGGGCTTATTGAGCTCTAACATCTCACTGGTTTTCACCGATTTTTCTAAAGCTTTCCAAATTTGAGTATTTTCTCTTATTGCCTCAGTAAAGCGCGTTAATTTCTTCAAAGCGGGATACGACTGTCCCTTAATGACATAGCATGCCAAAAAGGGCTCAACGGGGTTAATAAGGATGGTATTTTCTCCGATTCGAATGCGATCAATGGATTTCGAAAAGATTTCACTGCTGAATAAGTTGAATGCTGACATAAAGGAGCTGAACAGGTCGCTATAATCCCAATCGGCCATAAATGGATGATTGAAATAAGTTACTCCACTATTATCCATGATAAGGAGTAAAATTGGTTCTTCTTCCACCAATTCAGGAGATTCCACTACGCGTTTTCCTTGAAGACGTTCTAAAACTCCATTCGTTGATGCTAATCTTATCCGTTCTGCTAAAGGTGCTTTATCTTTTATAATCGTATCCCAAGCGCCTTCTTGGCCAAGAAATCTATCAAGTTCGGAGGAAATCCCCCATGCTAATAAATTAAGTCCATGTAAATCAGCGATACGTTGTGCTTCTATCATTAACTTCTTCGCTTCCTCTGTATTCAATTGGATTAGTGCCAATTTTGCCTGAAGCAATTTCGTTTCAGCTAACCAAACATAATTATGGGCTTTTTTAGCCATTTCTAAGCTTTTAGTGATGAGTGGCATTATCTCATCTAATATTGCTGGATCATTGTTCATGGATAACTCTTCTAACAAAAGTTCACACAAACTACCAATAGAGAAAATAAAAAGATCTTCGAAAGTAGGTGCCCTTTCACGTCCATAATCAATCAGTTCTTTATAGAGTGCTTGAGCTTCCATACGATCACGGATTCTTGTACTATATTTCATCATGGTTGCCTTTGAAAACAGATAAATAGAATATATAATTCGATCTCCGTTGTCTTTTGTTTGTTCATAAAAGTTAGATAAACGAGAGAAATAACGATTAGCTATATCAACAGATTTCTGGTTTCTCATGTAGACCATTATAAGTATACCGAGTGAATGAGCCATCATCACATCAAAACCCCACTTCTCAGAAAGCATCAAGCTGCGTTCTAAGTATTCTATAGCTTTGGGAACTATACCGAGAACAGCATAGTAATACCCGAGTTTAAAAATATGATCAACAATCCGATCTGTGAGGCTTAACTCTTCTGAAAGCGCAATAGTTTTTAATTGATACTTTAAAGCACGATTTATTTCACTCTTCTGCCAATAAATGTTGGCCAATGTATCCAATACAGCAAGTCTATTACGCTTAGATAATTCCTTAATCGATAGGGCCTGCTTACAGTAGTTCTTGGCTTGATTATAGTCTCCTTCAATGTTATAGATTCTTGCAATCAAAACAAAGTCATCTACAAGCCCATAAGAATGATTGAGTTCTTTATTGTGTTTTAAGCTCTTCATAGCATAATCTAAAGCTTTTGTTTGATTGCCTAGCAATAAATTTATCCATCCTGATATGACATATATTCGGGCAAGATCTAATTTATTACCAAAATTTTCTTCTTTAGTTAGTTTCAGACATTCTTCTGCTGATATTGCTGCTTCAAAAGTATTAGCTCTAAATAATAAGGACCAAGATTTTACAAATAGCAGGTCTCTTTTGAGTATTTTTCGAGAAGATTCATCAACAAGAGATTCAATTCTTCTTTCGGCTTCTTTGATAAAAGTAAATGCTTCATCGAAATCCCCTGTTGCCCCTATATTCGCTTTACCGATAAGTGCTTCAATATTTTCGGAAACCAACCCCAAATCTTGACTCAACTGATATGCAATTTCGTATATTCCTAGCGCTTTTCTAGTATATTGTTTATAAAGAAGTATCTTTCCTTTTATTAAAAGTGCGGATAATTGGTCTTTTGGGGTGAGTGATTCATCTTTTTCACAATTTTCAACAATCTCAAATGCTTCCTCTAATTTAGCTTGATCTATAAGTTCTCTTGCATGAGCTAATTCTTTTGGAATCAATAGGGATATAATGTTTCAATTTGGAGTTTATGGATTAAAATTAAGGAAGAAATGGTTCCTTAAAAGCCTTTGGTACTATAATTTCAATTTAGGATTTTATTATCTTTTCAAAGGAATTTTCATTGAAATCAGAGGCTGAATTTACCTTTCAGGAAAAATTAACATAAACTAAATAAAGATTTCATCAATCACCGTTTTGAGCACGGAGGGCTTATCGAGCTCTAACATCTCACTGGTTCTCACCGATTTTTCTAAAGCTTTCCAAATTTCTGAATTTTCTCTTATTGCTTCAGAAAAGCGCGTTAACTTCTGAGGCGCTGGATAGGATTGCCCTTTAATGACATAACATGCTAACTTGAATATAAATTTTTTATGTGTGTTCTACTGTTTGTTATACTTTATAAAATAGCTTTATTATTTCTAAGAAAACGTCGAATTATTCTTGTTTCTGTCTTTCTATACAAATTGAATTGTTTTTTATAGAGATCTCCGTCATAAAAATTGGTTTAATAAAGTTCTTAGAGTCTTAATAGAGTTTGAATTGCAAAACTATATAAATACTGCTAATCTAACTAATTACGATTTCCAATTTTCTTTAATATTGAATTTATCCTTCAAAAATTCGTTGAAAGGAAGGGAAATTTGCTTATATACCTCAATCACAATTGGGTGAAATTATATGTCAAAAAGATTAAAACATATCTCAAGAGAGAGGTTAGAAGCTTCACAAAGGAAACTTGAAGAGATGATGAATCAAGATCCTGAAAGTAAAAAACAATTGGACAAATTAGCTAAATTGGAAGACAGTTTTAAAAAAAGACAAAAAAAAGGAGGGAGGACTAATTGAGTCTTGAAAATTCTTTTTCTTTGACACCTCATGAGCCAAATAAAAGTGTATCCAATAAATTCTTAGCTGTCGTAAGAGTCTGTGGCGCGTATGTGCATTGGTGGCCAAAGTATTATGATCTTGCAGCTTCCTTAAGTGAACAATATAATGACAATGCTATTATGCTATTCTATGATAATATTGTGCATGCGGGCAATTACAACATTGGAGAATACTGGAAACATGCTGCTATCCATACTAGGTTTATTGCATATCCAGGGATTCCTAATAATGCAGAAATACTTCTTGTTTTTAAACTTGTAGGTCCCAAAAGAGATCCTCCAATCACTTCTAAAATCCAAGTTTTTGTGGGTGGAAATTTAGAGGTAGAAGAGGAATGGCAAGGAGGGGAGGAAAATGTACCCGTTATTTTCGATAAACCTTTAAGACCTTTCTATATAGATATTATCATAAGATCGGTTACAGCGACACCTCTCTTATTTAAAAGTGTTGATGGATACATCATCTAATTTTAAATTTTAATTTTTTTTTAGTTTTATAACCAATAATAAAATTACACCTCTTCTTCCAATTTTCATGAGGTTAATGTAAAGTGTAGTTTTTAAAAATCTTTTTAATGGATTATATTTAAAAGAAAATTTTAACACAAATCTACTGATCATTCAAAACTTAACTCTGAAAGCATA
Organism: Promethearchaeota archaeon; assembly: GCA_048941385.1. Classification (GTDB taxonomy): domain Archaea; phylum Asgardarchaeota; class Lokiarchaeia; order Sigyniarchaeales; family SOKP01; genus Loki-b32. The sequence goes on along the minus strand of JBHLNR010000064.1, from coordinate 7,870 downwards.
TTTGAATAATCTAACCACTAATCCAATGAATCTCTTAAATGAAATTCTTTGTAAGCTCTTATCTTATTTTGGATGTCTTCTAATAAATATGCAGGAAGTTCATCGACGGAATAATCCATAAATTGCTCATAGCAATAACAACAAAACTTTAAATTAAAAACTTCAATGTTTTTATGTATAAGATGATTCCTCCTTGTTTTATAATCAAGTCTGCTTCCACAATTAATACAGTAATTAAAAAATTTATTGATCTTTTCTACCTCAATTTTTTTTCTTAGCTTCTCAAGTAATTTAACATTATTTGCAACATAGAATTGAATTATTTTCCGTATTCGCTCTGAATTTACTAAATTTCTAGTATACATATTCACAGGGTCACTTTACCACAAATCATTTTCATCTCTACTGGAATATTTGATGCAACTTTACTTTATAAATATTATCGTCATCCAAATTGTCAGATTTTATATATTGTTTTTTTTACAGTCTAAAACCCTACCATGAACACTTCTACTCTTTACATTTAGATAAGGACATAAAGAGCCAACTATACAACCAGTAGCTGCAACAGTAGCTGTTTCTGGATCTGAATAACGATTCCTAGGCATGTACATTATAAATAACAGTTTTTAAACCATTTAACTTTTTAATCCTCTGAAGGTTTTTTCAATAATTCATCCACCTTTTGGTATATCCCCTTTATCTCCTCAATAGATATAGTTATTACAGTATGAAATTTATGCCTCTTTTCAAACTCTTTTAATAAGTCAATATTTATGGGATCATTCGGTTTTATGATAACGTACTCTTTACATATAGTGCATGCTCTAGCTCTTTTCGCTTTAGGTTTTAATAATGCCTCAACCATCATAACTATACTCTTCTGATGTTTTTTGATGTTTTGGACAATAAAAAAAAGGGAATTTAATTAATAAATCAATCTATAACATTAGTGAATAATTGAATTTTCAAAATCACATTTCAATAAAAAAGTCAAACCGATTTTCAAAAATTTTTAAGTAGCTTAATTTTTTGCTCCACGAGAGTAAATGAAAATACTGATCGAAATATCGAACTAAAAAAAAATGAAATTAATTTTTTTATAGTAAAATAAATTTCTCTAAATTTTCATGGAAATCAGACGCTATTTTTACCTTTCCATTCCAATTTCATTTGAAACTAGGACAAAATTTGAAAACGCTCAAGCCTCGATTTATTTTTCTTCTTCTGAAAACTTATATTTGCTAAAAATACCACCAACAAGAGCTAATACTCCTCCAATAAACGGAGCGATAAAGGCGAATCCAGGATATTCTGTACGTAAGATTAAATTCAGGATATATCGAAATTCGTAATTAGAAAAGAATTTAAGTTTATAAATAATAATAATTATTCAATCAAAAACAACAAATAAGAAGATTGCAATGTCAGAAGAAGATATAAAAAATATTTTAGGATTTACTGATGAAGAAATGAAGGTTTTTATGGAAAATCCAAACAACATTCAAATTCTTAGGAAAGCTCCTGATCTAATGAAAAAAACAATTATTGTAGAAGTAGTTAAATCTCATGGTTGTGCTGCTCAACATAGAGTTGGAGATAAGCTTTATTTTACAGGTGATGGTAATCTGCTTTCAAAACTTTGCCCTAAAAGAATTTGTATGTCTGCTTTGAATGCTGCTGGAAGATTAGTAAGCAATGCAGTTACCTTAATGTTGGCAGATCAAGATCCAAATGAAATGTTGTTTAAAATAGCGGGATGTTCAGATGTAGGATTGGAATGTGGTGGCTGGGGAAATATCGTTATGGAAATTAGAGTAGAAGACCGTGATTCTTAATCTGTCTGTTATTTTTTTTTTTTTCTGATAATTCATAATATGGGTTTTTTATCACTTAATTTTCAAAGGAATTTTCATTGAAATCAGACTCTGAACTTACCTTTCAGGAAAAATTAGTATAAACTAAATAAAGATTTCATCAATCACCGTTTTGAGCGCGGAGGGCTTATCGAGTTCTAACATTTCACTGGTTTTGACCGACCTTTCCAGTGCTTCCCAAATTTCTGAATTTTCTCTTACCGCTTCAGTAAAGCGTGATAATTTTTGTAATGCGGGATAAGACTGCCCTTTGATGACATAGCACACTAGAAAGCTCTCAATGGGATTGATCAGGATAGTATTTTCCTTGACTTTTATACGATCTATAGAATTCGAGAAGATCTCACTGCTGAATGTGTTGAATGCAGACATAAAGGAGCTGAATAGGTCACTATAATCCCAGTTTACAATGAAACAATGATTGAAGTATGTTACACCGCTACTGTCCATAATAAGAAGTAAGATAGGTTCTTCATCTTCTAACTCAGGTGCTTCAATTACCCCCCTATCTTGCAATCGTTCAAGTACACCATCAATAGACGCTAACTTCAAGCGTTCTGCCACTGATGCTTGAGTTTTCTTAAAAGATTCCCAGAGATTTAATTCTTCCAATAGCTTGTCATGTTCTCTTGATATCTCGGTTGCTAACAGTTGGAGACCATGTTCATCTGCTATTCTTTGTGCTTCAGCTAACAATCTTCTCGCTTCCACTAAATTTATCTGGACTAGAGCTAATTTCGCCTGAAAAAGTTTTACGTTAGCTAAGAGTCTATAGGAATTTATCCTTATTGCGATTCTCTGTAAATGTTCAATAAGAGGAAAGATATCATCCAATATTTCCATCTGATTGGTTAACTGAAATTCTTGGAAATATATATCACAGAGAGCAATTAAAGCCATGTAAGTAAAAACCCCCCCTTTTTCTATAAGATTTTTTAAACTATGTTCTGCTTCAGTACGATCACGCATTCTACTACTTGATTTCAATATTTGAGCAGTAGCTAACTGATATAGATAATTTATAGATGCATTAGACTCATGTCTATCATTAAGAAGTTTAAATTCGTCAAAATAGAGTTGCACTTCATCATTTTCTTTTTTGATAAGAAAAATGAGTATAATTACATAGTATACCGCCGCCAAATAATACCCTTCTTCACACTGTTTATAGATTTCAAGACTATTGATATAATATTCTAACGCACGGTCAAAATCTCCTTTATGGTAATATATTGCTCCTATAAGACGGTAAACCTCTGCTTTCTCAAAAAGAGGTCCGTAATAATTTGACTTAGAAATTAAAGATATGGCTTTTTCACCACAATCTAGTGCGAGATTTAATTCTCCCTTGTAAAAATTGTCCCAACCCTTTACTCTCACCATACAAGAAATCATGAGTGAAAGTGGATCATTTTTTTCATAATATGCTATACATCTATCAGCATATTCTAAGCTCTGGTCAAATTTTCCAAGACCAAAGTCCCTTATGGCATTAGTAGCATCCATATCTGCTTCTAGTTGTGGATTATCTAATAAATCTTCCTGAGGTATTGATTTAAAAAGGCTAACAATCAGTTCATAATTCTTAGCATATTCAAAACTGCCCATTGTCCCAAAGACCAGCCCTTTGGCAAAAAGCGCATAAAATGAAAAGATAGTGTAATTAAATTCTTGACTCGTTTGGTAGAGGTTTTCAGCGGTCTTAAGTGCTAATTCGAATTTCCCAAGAATAGAAAAGAGATAGCTTTTAATCCCTTGAATATTTAATCTCTCATCTGGTGTTATAGCTTCCTCTTGTTCCAAATCATTCAAATATTCAAGCGTTTCTTCATATTCCGCATTATCAATTAAAGTTTTTGCTTTAGTTATTTTCTCAGAAGGTAGAAAAATCATTGGCGCCGCAATTAATTTTCATTGAATTTAAAAAAAGGGAAGTAGCTTTTCCTTTTAAGCCTTATGTATTAAAATATCGTTTTAAGATGTTTTTGTCTTTTCAAAGGAATTTTCATGGAACTCAGACGCTGAATTTACCTTTCAGGAAAAATTAATATAAACTAATTAAAGATTTCATTAACCACTGCTTTAAGAGCGGGGGGCTTATCGAGTTCTAACATTTCACTCTGGTTTTGACCGAATTATTTAATGCTTGCCAAATCTCCAAATTCTCCCTAATTGCTTCAGAAAATTTAGTTAGCTTCTGTAAAGCTGGGTATGACTGACCTTTAATGACATAGCAGACTAGAAAGCTTTCAACGGTATTTATTAGAATGGTATTTTCCTTGACTTTTATACGATCTATAGAATTCGAAAAGATTTCGCTGCTAAAAGTGTTGAATGCACTCATAAATGAGCTGAACAGGTCGCTGTAATCCCAATTCGCTATAAATAGGTGATTGAAATAAGTTACACCGCTACTATCCATAATAAACTTAATTATTACTTTGCAGCAGAGCTCAATATTTTCAAAAATGGGTTTAGCTTTTCGACCAGCATGAAAGTTTCTTATTACGCTTAATACCAGATCAACATTTAACAGATTATACTATATTGAAGTGGCGTAAATTTATAAAAAAAAAAATGAAAATTATCAAATAACAGACTAATTATTTTTCTTCAATGAGTAATACGTCGATAATTTCGCCACATGATTATCATAACCACACCCATAAAAGCCATCCCTCCGAAACTCACTATTGCAAGTGTAAACCACGGGTTAGGCTTCAGGTCACCTGGTGGGTCAATGTGGAACTGAATCATATCAATTGCCTTCAAACCTTCTGATGTTTCGGCTTGGGCATATATCAAATAAATTCCCTTTGGTAGATCCATATCCTTCATCGTTAATTCAGTTTTATAGATGTATACACCTGAATCAGATACCTGTTCTAACATATTCCCAGAAAGTATTAAAGTTCCATCTGGGTTATAGATATCAAATGTAACTGTTGCTTCTGAAATAGTTGCTCCTGTATTTATGTCCGTCAACAATCCAGCAATTTGTAGATGGATCTTCTCCTTCTCTAAGAAGTCGAAACTACCACTTAAATCTAGTCGTATCCGTTTAGTTGGATAATCTACTACAAATGTAACACTATCAATTATAAAATTATCATACTCGTCCATGAATTTAACCGTGTAGGTATAAGTTCCTACATCAAAGCCGTCTGGGATATAAAATGTAATTTCTGTACCAGATTCCCAGACAGTGGGTCCTTCCACAATCCCTAACCCATTAAGTTCGATCGTATAAGTGTCTGGGTATGCATCAGTTGCCGTCCAAGACAGTGTTTGTCCTGTATATCCGAATTCCACGATCAGATCGTTTGGAGCATTTATTATAATTGGATTAGTGGTATCAACTACACTAAAAGTAACACTATCAATTATAAAATTATCATACTCGTCCATGAATTTAACCGTGTAGGTATAAGTTCCTACATCAAAGCCGTCTGGGATATAATATGTAATTTCTGTACCAGATTCCCAGACAGTGGGTCCTTCCACAATCCCTAACCCATTAAGTTCAATCGTATAAGTGTCTGGGTATGCATCAGTTGCCGTCCAAGACAGAGTTTGCCCTGTATATCCAAATTCCACAATCAGATCACTCGGAGCATTTGATATTATCGGTTCTTCCATATCTACTCTCTCTCTGACTTTAATAATCCCCAGACCTAAATATGGATCTGCCACGTAAGCGTAATCCCCGTCCACATACACATTATAAGAACTTCTAGATTCTTCATATATAGGTGATCTCGGATTTGTGGGATCGGAAATATCAATGACCGCTAAACCGGAGGTATAATCTGCTATATAGGCATAATCACCGCTCACGCACACACCATATGCAGATCCAGCTGTGTCTTCGTAGACGGGTGATCCCGGATCGGAGGGATCAGAAATATCAATAACCGCCAAACCCGAATCTCCATCTGCTATGTAGGCATAATCACCGCTCACGTACACATCAAATGCATATCCGGTTGTATCTTCATAGACGAAGAATGCGGGGATAGTGGGATCAGAAATATCAATAACCGCCAAACCCGAATCTCCATCTGCTATGTAGGCATAATCACCGCTCACGTAAACAGCCCTTGCATCTCCAAGTGTGAGTTCGTTGATGGGAGATCCTGGGTTGGTGGGATCGGAAATATCAATGACCTCCAAGCCCGGATATCCATCTGCTATGTAGGCATAATCACCGCTCACGTACACGTCAAATGCATATCCAGTTGTATCTTCGTAGACGGGCGATCCCGGGGCAGTGAGATCGGAAATGTCAATGACCGCCAAGCCCGAAAGTCCATCTGCTATGTATGCGTAATCGCCACTCACGTACACACCAAATGCATATTCAGTTGTGTCTTCGTAGACAGGCGATCCCGGGGCGGTGGGATCGGAAATGTCAATGATCGCCAAGCCTGACTCTCCATTTGCTACATAGGCATAATCACCGCTCACATACACACCGTATGCAGATCCAGTCGTTTCTTCGTAGATGAAACTTATTAAGTTATTGGGGTCCGAAATGTCAATGACCGCTAAACCGGAGGTATAATCTGCTACGTATGCGTAATCTTCGCTTACGTACACATCAAATGCATATCCGGTTGTATCTTCATAGACGGGCAACCCTAGATTGGTGGGATCGGAAATGTCAATAACCGCTAAACCGGAAGCATCATCTGCTACGTACGCGTAATCGGCGCTCACGTACACACCCCTTGCATATCCGGTTGTATCTTCGTAAACGGGCGATCCCGGGTCGGTGGGATCGGAAATGTCAATAACTGCCAAGCCCGAATCTCCATCTGCTACATAGGCATAATCACCGCTCACGTACACATCAAATGCAGATCCGGTTGTATCTTCGTAGACGGGCGATCCCGGGTTGGAGGGATCAGAAATATCAATAACCGCCAAGCCCGAATCTCCATCTGCTATGTAGGCATAATCACCGCTCACGTACACATCAAATGCATATCCGGTTGTATCTTCATAGGTGAAGTACATTGGGATAGTGGGATCGGAAATGTCCATGATCCACATGCCTGTCTCTCCATTTGCTAAGTACGCGTAATCGCCGCTCACGTACACACCCCCTGCATATCCAGGTGTATCTCCGTAAACGGGTGATCCTGGGTCGGTGGGATCGGATATGTCAATGATCGCTAAACTCCAACCTCCATCTGCTACGTAGGCATAATTACCATTCACGTAAACACCACTTGCATGTCCGCTTGTATCTTCGTAAACAGGCGATCCCGGGGCGGTGGGATCGGAAATATCAATGACCGCCAAGCCAGAAGTTCCGTCTGCTATGTAGGCATAATCACCGCTCACGTACACATCATTTGCAGATCCAGTTGTACCTTCATAGACCGTCCATCCTAGATCAGTGAGGTTGGAAATTCGAATGACCACCAATCCAGAAGTTCCGTCTCCTATGTAGGCATAATCTCCATCTATATACACACCGTAAGCATATCCAGTTGTGTCTTCGTAGACGGGTGATCCCGGGTTGGTGGGATCGGAAATATCAATGACCGCTAAACCCGAACCTCCATCTGCTATGTAGGCATAATCACCACTCACGTACACGTCAAATGCATATCCAGTTGTGTCTTCGTAGACGGGCGACCCCGGGTCGGTAGGATTGGAAATGTCAATAACTGCTAAACCGGAAGCATCATCTGCTATGTAAGCGTAATCGCCGCTCACGTACACACCCCTTGCATATCCGGTTGTATCTTCGTAAACGGGCGATCCCGGGTCGGTGGGATCGGAAATATCAATGACCGCCAAACCCGAATCTCCATCTGCTATGTAGGCGTAATCGCCGCTCACGTACACACCGTAAGCATATCCGGTTGTATCTTCGTAGACGGGCGATCCTGGGTTGGTGGGATCGGAAATGTCAATAACTGCTAAACCGGAAGCATCATCTGCTATGTAAGCGTAATCGCCGCTCACGTACACACCCCTTG
>JBHLNR010000002.1:0-66098 GCA_048941385.1 Promethearchaeota archaeon | reverse complement strand
GTATCCCTAAGGAAATTATTATCAATTAGAATATCAACAAAATCTTCTTGGGGTGCAAGAAAAATACCATCAATTAGCCGTAGACCAATACGTTCTGCTACTTTTTCTAATGCCTCCTCTTCAGCATTCGCAATAGAATCGATATATGGCAGGAAAACATCATTTTTTAAGATCATTGGAATTTCATAATTATATTTCTCAGGAAATTCACCAAAATTTGGATCTAGGTTATAAAGAGAGGTAATATTATTAATAATCTGATATACTTTCGGAGAAATTACTGGAATCTCAAAAAAATCCGGACTTTCTAATTTTTCTCTATAGTAGGTATGAGATTGCAATAAATGGCGCTGACATTCATAGAGATTTGGTGAATTTTCCAATAATTTTTCATATATAATTTTAAGATTTGCCCCTCTTGGAAATATCCTTTCTTCAATGAATTTTACTAACTGATAAAGGTAAGTGTTTTCTAGATTCAACTCATCAGGATTAGTTATATGCCGTAAAACGTTCAAAGCATCTACAGATTCATGCAAAAAATCTATTATATAATCTTTAATATCTATAATTGGGATTTCTTCTCTGTATTTTATAATAAAATCTTTAATTATCTCATAGACATTTGATCTATACATAGCCGAGAATTCTGAGAGGGCTCTAACCTTGCGTATATTTCTTTTTTCTTCCTCCTGACGGATTTTATCTAGTATTTCGGTGTCAAGAAGTAGATCAGGATCTAAATCAATAATTATTCTCCGAGTTTCTCTTAGAATAGGGCGCATATGACTTATGAATGTTAGATATCTGGGAAGAATATCAGTCCATTTTTCTCTTTTTCTTCCAGGTTTTACCGTCCTCGTTGATTTTTTCTTATAGCTCATGTTTACTCACCTCCTCCTTATTTCACTCCTCATCATATCCTACTAAAACCTCAGTGAAGATGTTGGAGATTTCTACAAAAATTGGTATCTCTACTCTACATAAATTCCCTAAAATCCATTTATTTACATCCTTAAGGAGAAATCTTATCTGATTATGGATTCTTTTATTGATTTCAGAATCCACTATTTTTGAGAACCATAAACCTCCCCCTACTCTATATGCCACAATTTTAATGAGGGGTTCAAATAAAGGTTCTAAAACTTGTTTTATCATCCATGATTTCGGAATAACACTCATATTCTCTGCTTTAAAAGTGGGGTCATTTAAAATCGGATTTGTCTCATCTACAGATAATTTAGGCATGAAACTTAATAACAATATTAAAGCAAAAATAGCTGAAATACCATTAATTGTATATGATCCTCCTATTTTATCGAGATCATCACGATAGATGGCAACATTAGCTAAAAACATGCACATAAACACATTTCTATCAAATTCTTCTGAGACATAAGCATACCCTAATTCCTCATCTATAATCAGATATTTTTCTTCAAGAATTTTTATTATTTCAGGCGGGAAGGTATAAAATGTATATACTTTTTCCTCGCTCCTTCTTACATCTTTTTCAATTACAAGTTCTTTTGATATAAGCCCAAACATTTTCACTAATTCTTCAAGTTGCTTTTGAATGTAATGCCTAGGTTTATTTGGGTTGCCAAACATTGCGAAAAATTGATGATCAACAATATGAAAATCATTTCTTTTACTGAATGCTTCCACCATTCTATCTATTATTGGTCCTTGAGAGTCGGAGGCGATAACTTTAGCTTTGGAAGTTACAAATCCATTCAGTAATTCATTTATTATGAAATCTTGCTCATGAGTTCTTGATTTTAGAATTTTTTCAAATGCTTCAGAATAATTTTTAGTATTAGGGAAAAATGCGTTTTGTATTTTCTCATTTATTGATTGTATAAAGATTTCCCCATCATTTCTTGGAAAGTGAAGTTTCATATCATTAAGTCTTTGAATGAGTGCCTCTTTAGCACCTGGAATGTTTTCTACATCTCGTTTTTGTAATTCTTCAATGGCTTTTTCGAGGCCATTTTCAAAATCACTCAGTATTGTTTTCCAGGTAGTATCTTGAATTTCTCCCATTGTTTTTTCTCGATTTTTATATTAATTTAATTCCCAGTTTAATTCTTTTGAAATTTTTTTCAGAGCACTAATTAAGGGTTTTATTACCTTTTTGTCATAAATATTCGGAGAGGATACACCTTTTTGGGTTTTCCACCCCATTTGAGTACCTTCCCCCATTTCTCTTTGTCCATACCTTAAAATATTGCTAAGATCTCGTACCCACCAGTAAAATCTTAGCCATTTTCTGTTGGGATTATCTTTTGAGTAAATTACTACTAAAGCTTTCCATTCTCCCATCAGCCATTTTACTGTTATCCCACTTACGGGGAAGTAGAAGTTAATAGGGAAATTTCCATGAAATCCTAGATCAAGTTCGTTTGATGGGATATTGAAGATTGGTTGATTATATCCTTCTAATATTACTATTTCTCCACAATGTTGACACTCATAATGCGACTTCATTTTGTCCATCTTCTTCCCACATTTTGGGCAGGTTTTATTTTCGATAATCCTATATTTGATAATTTCTAGCATTTTTTCTTTTTCTAAATCTTCCTTTGATTTTGTTTCTTTTTTTCCATAATTTCCACTCCAATTCCAAATTTCATCAAAAGTTTCATCGATTTTCTCTAAAGCAATAATAGTATTGTTAAGAACCTCTTTATCGTAGACTTTTAACATACCGGCATGTTGCAAATTTTTCCACCAGGACAACCTTACGTATTTTTCTTCTTTCAGATAACCACTATGGCAAATTAAAGCTGCAAAGAGCCGATTTTCTGTTTTACTAATTGTAATGCCTTTTTCACAAACCTCATATTGTTTATTTAAACTGGCATTTTTATGATAATACTCACCGTCTTGAAATTCACCTTCCTCTATTTTTGATTTTTCGGCTGCACTTTCTTTTCCCTTCTCTTTAACTATCTTTCTACATTGAGGGCATTGAAAAATTCCCGCAACCAATGATTCCATTTCTATATTACATGAAGGACACTTCAAGGTTAATCTTCGCTGTTAGTGATTATGAATCTTTCAAAATCCAAATTTAATAATTTTATATCTTTCTTAGTTAATTCTGTCATTTGATCGTTAATACTCATTACTTCTTTTCTAAGATCAACTAGTATTTTTTGAATATTATTTAGTATATCTTCTTCATTATAGGTAACCTTTTCAATGAATTCAAGATATTTGAATTTTTTATCCTTCCCTGAATAATAGTTTTTTAATTCAAGGATTTTTTTTTCTATTTCATTTAATTGATGCCTAGTTTTTAGTAAATAGTCTAATTTAGAAAGCCAATCAGTATAAATGGGCTCTTGTTTATTTATGTTATCGAAATTGAACTTATCTGACAATTCAACATTCTCATCTTTTAAATAGTTAATAATATCTTTATTTTCTTCAATTGCATTATTAATTTTCTTTAACGCGGGTTTTGTATTAAAAATCGGGTCGAATATATTTATGAATTCATTGACCTTCTCTTCAATTTCCTTAAATCTCTGATAAAATCCTTCAATAGTTATCTCTATTTTAATTACTTGATAGATATTTCCAAACTGATCTAAAATATAATATAAATCATTTGCTAATGTATAGTCATGTTCTCCAATTTCGTATATTAATGAGTGTACAACGTTACTCTTTTCACATCTTACCCCCTTTAATCTTGTGAGTGCTAGATTAAAATTTCTTCTCGTTAAAAATTTAAACTTCTTATTTATTATCAAGAACAAGGTATCATCCGGAACAGAGATTGTGTCGTGTTCAATTGTTATTGTTTCTTCTCCTATTTTTACTATAAAGTCATCCTCTTTTTGTTTAAATTCTCTCATACTGCGAATATTCTTAATCAATCCTAAGTCAATATAAATTTCAATAAATTCTTCCTCCCAGAATTTGACAATATTACTTTTATAAATCTCGTCTAATAATAAAATACGGTTGTAAGATTCTATGAGTTCAGTATCAGCTAAATCCTTAAGTAAATCATTTCTAATTACGTATAGGAAAAGCACTATATATCTCATATCAATGTCGTCCATGATGGTATCTATTAATTTTGCGTCATCTTCCATTGTTAAGGCTTTATGCTCCATACCTAAAATCCACTCACTTATTTTTAAACTCTGAAAACATTTTAGTGAAAAAGAGTATTTGAAGTAATTAACCATTCCTAAAAAATTTTTCTAAATCCAGTTAATAGAAAAGCAAAAATTTTTAGTTCTTGCTTCTATTTAATAATTTAGAAATTTAGCTTTTATTCTTATTAATAATTTCAAATCTATTAGTGATATTATATATGGGACGTCGGAAAAGAAAACAAGTTACTCCAAAAAGAGTTAAAAGAGTACCTAAAATTTTTACCTGCCCTGAGTGTGGTGAAAAATCTGTAAAAGTCACAGATATTAAGAAGAAAGGTGCTTTTGCAACAGTAAAATGTGGAAACTGCGGTTTGACAAAGGAAGTATTAGTAAATTCTATCTCAGAACCAGTTGATGCTTTTGGAGATTTTATAGATATATATTACGCCGATCAAGAGCTCCAACGTTTAGAGAAGCGAATTCAAAAATTAAAAGAAGAGAATGAATGGGGTGAACTTGCGTTATCTTACTCAATTTTATCAGATCTTTGTAAAACAAAAGCTGCAGTACTACTAGAAGAAGAAGATGTCAACCTGGATGAGGTAAATGAGTGGAAAATGAGAAGTGAACATTATAAAAAACTTGAGAAAGACGCACTTTTGAGACTTGAAACGGATGAACTTGAAAGGGGAGTAAAAACTGATGAAGAATCATTATTCGCTGAAAGCGATACAAAAATAAAGAAAGAAAGAAAAATAGAAGATATCTTTGATGATCCAGGTTTTCTAGAATTTTGAGTTAAATATTTATAACCTAATTTGAAATTTTTATCTCATTTTTAATATAGAAGAGATTTGGATTTTAACAAATCTGTAATGATTTAAAAAAAAGTGGAATTTTCTAAACAAACAATTAGATTCTTCGGTTTTGAAGTATTGATGGATTTCTTAACCAGATTGTTCCTTCCGCTTGGCGAACAGTTGTTTAAGCTCACCCATTATTGCACCTCTAAGAGATACAGGACTTGCGGGTCTAGCAGGGCCAGATCCTCCAGGTGGTCCTCCAGGTGGTCCTCCAGGTGGTCCTCCAGGCGGAGCACCAGGGGGAGGTGGAACACTTCTAGGTGGTCCTCCAGGCGGACCTCCCGGTGCAGATGTAGCTGCTGAAGGTGCAGAGGCTGCTGATGTTATTCCAGAACCTGATTTTAACGCTCTAATATCACCACTTACAGCATTAATTTGATTTTGCAAATTGGAAACCTTTGAATTAATACCTTGCAAGCTTTGGTCTACTAGATCGGGTATTTTTAAAACAATTTGCATTATTTTTTCAACAATTTCACCAAACGCATTTAGTTTTTCTTCCATCGGTGCTTTTCTTGTACTATCCATAAACGAAGCGAATTCTTCTGCACACATTTTTCTACAATTTTTATAATTTCAATTATAATCTATCTATTAATTATATAGATTTTTATTTAATAAATTTAAGTCTAAGCATAGGAAGGAAGTTTTGATATTATTAGAAAAAAAGAATAATATTTTTATTTTAGCTTAATTCCTTAATAGTTTCTTTTAACTTAAGCCATAAGGCATTTATTTCGTCTCTAACCTCTTTAAATTGATGGATTTTCTTAAGAAATATATCTCGAGCTCTATCGAAATCTCTTTGGACATCATTCAATTCTTGGTCAAGAATATTTAATTTATCGCCATCAATTAATTTATTTTTTGCTTTTTCAACATCTAAGGCTTTTTTAATTACCACAGATCGTTTACTTGCTAAATCAGATAACGCATCTACAAATTCATCTTTTTTCGCAACTAAATATTCTTTTTGCACTGCTAAATCTTTAACTGCGTTTAAATAAGTGTTATTACCTTTAATATAGTCATCATTTTCCCTAATAATTTCTTGATATAACTTCACTTCTTCATCCTTGATGTTAGATCTATGTTCTCGGGCAAGTGTTTGCATTTGTTTTAGAACGTCTCTAAAAGTTCGATTTAACATTTCTCTTGTAACATTTGCTTTTGAAATATCTTCTGCATACTTTATTTGGGAATTAATTAAGGAACTTTGTGCTCTAGACAGTTTTTTCAGCTGAGAAGCCAATTCTTTCTCAGACTTGGCGAGAATAAGCTCGTCCTCATGCGTGATAATTGGACTCATATTAGTTTAATCTCTCAATAATTTTTTAAAATCTATGAAATGAATCTTATAAGATAATTTATTTTGATTTATATAGCATTTTTAATATTTAAGTTTATATTGGAAACACGGCGGTTAAAATATTATCTTTATAGTTTGCTTTTATTATTCTTGCGGTAATGGTCTTACCAATAATATTTTCAGATGTGATTGATGGTTCATTGACAAGTACTTTTATTCCATAATTTTCATCAATTTTTCCAATAAATTCATTTTTCCATCGACCCTTAGAAACAATTGTCAGTTTTATTAATTCATTCTTTTTAACATCTAAAGTAACGACATTTTTCCGTTTATGAATATCGAAATCTTTAGGGCCAAGTTTTAGTTTTATCTTATATTTTTTTTCTAATTTGGATAATTGTTTATAGAAATAATCCCAGCTTTTTGGCCTTATTTTTTTTAGTTTTCTTCCAGTTTTATAAATTAAATATTTTTGAATACCAATCTGAATTTTTTTTTCTGAATAACCCTGATCTCTTAAATCAATTACAAATTTAATAATATCCTCGATATCTTCGTCATTTTCTCCTGGAAACCAAACAGGAGCAATTAAGATATTGATTTTGGTGTTTAGAAGGGATCTTATATTTTTTAGAAGAGATTCAATATTAAAACTCTTTGAGTTAGATAAATAGTATGACTTCTCTTGATCTAAAGAATTAAGGCTAATATTGATGCGTGTTAGACCTACTTCTTCGAGCTTTTTAATGATCTCCTGATTAAGGAGCAATCCATTAGATTGTATGGAAATTATTTCTATTCCTTTAATTTTCCATAGATTATCAATTAATTCAATAATTTTAGGATAAAGTAGAATTTCCCCATATGGAGCTATATGGATTTCGATATTGTGTCTTCCTTTATTTTCTATGATTGTGTCTAGATTCTCGATTAAATAATTATGGTCTACTATAAAATTATTGTCATAAGCACCAGCACTTACAAAACAATATTTACATTTTAGATTGCATAGTGTCAATGGTTTTAGTTCTATGATATTAGTTCCCCTGTCAATTATTCCAATATAATCTATCCCATAAAGCGGTATTCCCGATTTTTTATTTACATATATTAATTCAGTTTCCATGGCAAATAACTATAATTTATATCGTAAAATCCCAACTAATGATCCTAAATTTACCAATTGTTCTCCAGCAACATTTTCAGTACTCATAATGGTTATGAAGCCTCCTGTATTCTCCACGTTAGTTATTATCTCTTCAATTTTTAACTTATGATCCTTTGACGTTCCCCGAATCATTGTATCAGCTATAAGGAGTTGTTCAATTGCCCCCCTTTCAGAAGCTTCAAAAACCTCATCTAATCCTATTACAATAAGATCTGCATCAAGGGCGAATTGGGAAAGAACATTTTCAATCAATTCGGTTTCCTGTAAAGCTTTAACTTCTTTTTTTAATTTTGCTAACTTTTTAGATTTTAAGGTCTCTAGAATTGCACTTTCTGTCCCTGAACTTGCATGACAGCTTTCTATTCTCGGTGAATAACCTGGATCAAGATTTTCTCTTAAATAATCAATAAAATAATCTTTTATATTCCCTGGACCGCAAATAATTATTATATTCACATTATGAGCTTTAATATTTTCCTTTACTATATTCCCTATTCCTTCATAGAATTCTAGTAGTGCCTTATTGCGATAAGTTTGTTGGTATCTCTTTCCTGGTACGTGTGATTTAATAGTCGCAATCCTTTTATGACTAAAGTTAGTAACAAGACTAATTGTTGCTAGACCTGTTTCTATTGCTATAATTAAAATAATAAAGTTCTTTTCAAACTTTGAACTTTCCTTGAGTCGTTTTATTTCATAATTTGACCATTTTTCTTTGATTATCCTGATTTTTAGTAATGGTTCAATGTTAAAAGTATGGTACGAACCATAGCTGATAAAATCATCAGGTCCTTCTAGAATCTTTCCTTTTACTCTTAATCGATTTGAAAACTCATGAAAAGAAATTGATTCAACTTTTAATTTCAAATTCATTACTTTTCTTTCACCCGTGGAACCTTCTTTTAATATTACCCTTCTCTGTGTACGAGCAGAGACCTCATCTCCCTCACTTATAATATTATAAAGAGTCCATAAATCATTAAGATTTTCGGGCTTTACAATTATCTCTCTTAGTTTCTGATCGATTTTTAGTATTTTCAAATAATACAACTATCTCCAATTAATTGCTAATTAAAATTAATCTAAAATCTTAGATAAGCTTAATTTAATTTAAAATGAGATTGATTTAAAACAATAGAAATAAAAATAGATAAAAAATAACCGGATTTAACTAGTAAAGCTTATTCTTTTTGTCCTAAAGCTGCTTTTACTTTTTCTAATTCTTCCATGCGTTTCTTCTTTTCTTCTTCCCTCCTGCGAAGATCAGCTTCATCAACTTTAGTGAGTGAAACGCCTTTCTTAATTTCATCTTGAAGATCTTTATCAATAGGTGCCACTTATTATCAACCCCTTTTATTTAAAATTGATTTGAAATAATTAATATTGATATTTATCCATATTATAATAGAATTTATTTATAAATTCTTAGTAAAGTAAAACTCAGATTTCTAATTCCATGAAATACGCGTTTTCCCCAGATGGATAATAATTAGTAAGTTCATTAGGATTTTTTTTGAAATTAAATTTCTCATACAATTTAATTGCTGCTGTATTACTTACTTGAACATTTAAAACTACTTTTTTAACCTCTTTTATTTGTTTTATTCTTTCAATGATGTTTTGCAGTAGAAGTGCTCCATATCCTTTGTTTTGAAAGTTTGGGTCTATGAGGAAATTAATAATATTGATCCTATCGATTTTATCTCGAATAGCAATAATAAACCCAATTATTTCATTTTTGCTTGTATCATCAACTAGCTTTAAAAAAAAGGTGTTGTGGCGTATTAATTCTTCCATTAATTGCCTAGTAAATGCATTTTCTCCGAATAATTCAATTTCAAGGATCATAATATTTTTTAAATCCGTAAAGGTAACATCTTCAATCTTCATTTAATCCAAATTCCTCTTTAAATAATTTTAAGGGAGTTTTTTCTGTTATCTGCTGATACTTTTTCTTTCTAAATGGAGTCATTTCAATTATATATGCTTTTAGTCGTAATTTGTCAATTATAGATATAATTTGGTCATCTATTGCGAGATAAAAAGGCATTTTTAAGGTTTCTTCCTCTAATAATAGAAGATTTTCATCAACCTTCATTTCTGTTAATAAAAACCTTTTTAACTTCTCTACATCCTCCTCAATCCCTTCAACCTGGGCAAAGATTAGAAGCCCTTCCTCAGAAATCACCTCAAAAGGTAATTTTACATTTTTAGCTCGTCTAATGTATCTATTTCTTAACTGATAATAGTCTTTTGAACGAATAGGGCAGAAGTGCATTTTGATAGATACCTTATTCCCTAATTCTTTTATTGTCTCAATTGCAGTTTCATGACTATTTACCACTGATGCTATAGATCCTTTTTTTAATTGAAATCCCCTTGTCTTTAAAGATTCACTATTAGGAAAGCAATATTCAAATTCATTTAAATTGATAAAGTCTACTCCAATCCTGTCCAGATGGAGGATTAATTCATGAAGCTCTTTAAGATTCTCTTTATTAGGAATGACAGGGACTTCTGATCCAACTATTATACCCTTATTCAAAGTGAATTCAATATTAGACCAATAATCTTTAGACGCGTGAAATCTAATCTCATCTAATCCTGCTATAGCCAGTTTACTAGCGATTGCTTCATTAAAGGTAATACCATTGGTGTAAAGATGGATATGAAACCTGTGGCTTTTTTTAGCTTTAATATATTTAATATATTCAAGAGTTTTCTCCAAATTTAATTCAGAAAGAGGTTCACCACCAGTAATACTCATTCCTTTAGCATCTATCTTATTAATCTCTTCTAACAAATCCTCTTTTGAAGTAATTTCAATCTCATTTGCGAAGGTTGCATCTTTTCCTCTCCTTTCTGATGAAATAGGGCAATACCAAGAGCAATAATTAGGCTTTTGACAAATCCCATTTAAAAATAAGACTGCTTTTTGACCTTTTAAACATAGCTTACAGCCTTTAGGAAGACCTCTTCCTTTTATAAAGACATTTTCTTCTTTTGTAGTAATTAATTTTGCTTTTTTCATGATTTTAGTAACTTTTTTCTTACAATAGCCTTTCTTTTAGCAAGATTTTTCAATACTTCCTCTGTGGATTCATGCATTTGGAGATTCCTTTTTAGGAAGACTCCTGTTCTTCCGTGTTGTTCTCTTCTAAGTAATACTCTCTTACGCTCATTTACAGCGTCGATACTGACACCCACTTCTTTAGCAGCAAGAGCTTCATTTCCAATGATAGAAGTTTCTTCATGCCCATACTTATTAGGCCTAATTAATACAAGTCTTTTATCTATACCTGTTACTCGGTGTTCTGATTTGAGATCGTTTAAGGATATACTACCCCCAAAATTATAGAATTCATAAACATTTCTATCAAGCTTTGAAAGAGGAACCGTAATACTCTCAAGTTCACTTAAATGAATGTATAATTTGATTGAATCTAGGGGTGTTGCCATAATAATTTCTCTAAAATAGTTATCATAACCATTTTTATTTAGGATATATTCAATTTGGAATGAGGGAATTGTTTGAATAAAGATGATGTCGATATCACTAGATTTATGCACATCCCCGCGAGCAACACTCCCATAAACGATTGGTTTAAACCCTTCTTTAACGAATATTTCTAATAGTTTTATAGCATTCGCTCTTTTTTGTTTTAATATGGCCCATTGATCTTCGGAATATTTTACAATATGATGATGATCCCTTAATATCTTAGCTTCTTTCATGAATCAAGTGTGGTTAGTAGATTTAACTAATTTATTTTCAATAATATCAATAATGATGCCCAATAAAATTGTTTCATAATATTTAAAACCTCTACTGGCTTTTTCCAGTGTTATTAAATTAGCCATATTTATGATATTTCCACCAATTTCGTTATTAACATATTTCAAATCATTATTTTTCAAAATAAAGAAGTTGCGTTTGCTAAAAATATAAAATAATTGAGGATATTGTAATTGGTTTAGAAAAATCTCTTTTAAACTTCCAATATTATATTTATTGATCCTTGGATTAACTGCTATATATCCTATCTCATTTGGATCTGATACTCCTTCTCTATTAGGATTAACAGATCTTGATAAATTTAATACTATATAATCTGAATTCCTGATTAGATCCTGATTTTTGAAATTATCTATTATTCGTGATAATAGAAATTTTATCACATCATAAGCATTATTGAGACTTAAATCAAATTTAATCTGAAGCTTCAAATTAATGATATTAAAACCGTAGCTACTTAAACCCTCTGTTAAAATTTTTGCCAGATGCTTCTTGAATTTTTTTCGTATGATTAGAACTAAAGGATAATTTTCATATTGTTTACATAGAGAGGAATTTCTTACTAGATTACAGTGTTTTACTTTGATATTATTACTTTCACTGTTCCCAAATGGTTTTGGAAAAGAATGAGATTCTAATGCCTCGTTAGAGAAACTTAACCGCCATCGATGCGTTGATTTGAAAATTTTTACAGCTAATAGTAATAAGAATAATAAAATAATTATCACTGTATCGACAAAAATCCAATCAACTTGAAAAGCATTATATAACATAATTAAAGTTAGTTATTTTTTATTCAATCAACAATGTCTTTAATCCAATTTAAATATTTTTCAGATCCTTTTTCAATTTTAAAACCAATGCATTCAGGATTTTCATACGAATGAGCTTCTCTTATTTTTTCAATTAATAATTCGCTCTTTTCTTCTGTAGTTTTGATCAATAGTAAATGCTCAGTATCTTCTTCAATTTCTCCTTTCCATCGATATATTGAAGATATATTTTTGATAATGTTTACACAAGCTACAATTTTGCTTTCTACTAAAATTCTTGCTATTCTTTGTCCCTCTTTATTATTTGGGACCGTAACTAAAAAAAGATAATAGTTCATTTTATATCCCTCTTTTATTTATAGTTCTGACTAATGCATTACTTGATGCCAATTTATTTAAGATTTATTTCATTCTTAACGTAAAATTTCTTTTAAAATTTTATTCTAATCTTATATTGAAATCATATAATAATCTTGAAAAGGACAAAAAGTATTCAAAACAGGAGATGATTAGATCTTTCAAGATTCAATCTCTTTATGATCTAATTAAATAAAGTTCATTTTTTTGTAGCTTATAAAGAGATTTAAATTATCATATTCTTATTAAATATAATAATAAAGTTATATTGTTGAGGTATTCATTTTGTTACATAATTTTTACTTGATTCATCAATATACAGGAATTTGTTTAATCCATAGGAAATATGGAAGTATAGAGTTTAATCAAGATTTAGTAAGTGGTTTTCTCACCGCACTTAAAGACTTTAGTGTTGAGTTTTCGAAGGGTTCTGGTGAATTGAAGGTTATCGATATGCAAGTATTTTATTTATTACTTGTTTTTAAAGAAGGTGTACTATGTACTGCTGCGGCCGATAAAAATGATGATGCTAAAATCACACATAAGGCGTTAACTGATATAATTGACCGGTTTGTTGCTAAATTTGGGGATAAACTTGAAGGGTGGTCAGGAGATGTGCGAATTTTTCGGGATTTTGAAAACGTAATAGATGAAATTTTAAAGACTGGCAAAGTTGCCGAGATCCAATTAAAGATACCCATTTTAAAAATATTCAAAAAAGATTTCTTGAAATCTCAGAAGCAAATTGCCAAGAAAGGATTAATACTCTCAGAAGAGGATTTACGTGAAGTGAAAGATGTCAAGCCTGAATGGACGGAAAAGCGGTTACCGAAACAAGTTGTAGCACAGGGGGTATTAGATGAGGAAGAATTTGATATTGCACATTTAGCTGATGGATTTCATACAATTTCAGACATTGCAGAGGAATCTGGACGCCCTGAATCTGAAATTCAAAAAATAATGAATAATCTAGATAAATTAGAACTGCTTTCGTTTGTAGAAATTAAATGATTTAAGTTTCTTCTTTTACATTCAATTTACTCATTTTTGATTAAGAAAGACAGTTCTAAAAAAACAAGAATTAATTTAGGATTTTAATTCATGGATGAATATTCTAACATTATTCCAATAAATGAAAATATTTTTGAAAATTGATTGACTTATAATTTTAAGATGAATGTGAATAAAGTTGAGGAGAACATCTATGAGATTCCTCCTAAAACTTTGATGACACGGATTCAAGGGAATATAGAAAAATTCCAGATGAGAGTTCCTGTTAAGATCTATGCCAATAATTATATTTTGGAGAAAATAAAACAGGATCGCACATTAGATCAAATTGCAAATGTAGCTTGCCTCCCAGGAATACAGAAACACGCAATCGCATTATCAGACGCCCATCAGGGATATGGATTTTGCATTGGTGGGGTTGCTGGAACAGATGCTGAGACAGGAATGATATCACCCGGAGGAGTGGGGTATGACATTAATTGTGGGGTTCGTTTATTAAGAACAAATCTATTTCTTAACGATATTAAAAATGTACTTCCAAATTTATTAAATAAAATCTTTGGTAATATACCTTCAGGCTTAGGCTCAAAAGGTAAACTAAATATTAGTTATTCAGATTTGGATAAAGTACTCAATAATGGAGTGAACTGGGCTTTAGAGAATGGGTATGCAATTGAGGAAGACCTCAAACACTTAGAAGAAAATGGGTGTTTAAAGAATGCAGAAGCTAGCTTAGTTTCTCAAAAAGCAAAGCAAAGAGCAATTAAACAACTTGGTTCTTTAGGTAGTGGTAACCATTTTCTGGAGATCCAAAAAGTAGATCAAATATATAATACCGAAATTGCTAAAAAGCTAGGAATACTTGACAAGAATCAAATTACTGTAATGGTTCATACAGGAAGTCGGGCTTTAGGTCATCAAGTTTGCACTGATAGTTTACGAAACATCGAACAGGCAATGAAGCAATATAAAATAAAAGTACCAGATAGAGAACTGGCTTGTGTACCGGCAGATACTCCCGAAGCACAGAATTATTTACAACAAATGGCGTGTGCTGCTAATTTTGGATTTACTAATCGTCAATTAATAACTCATTGGTTAAGAGAGTCTTTCCAAAATACATTTAAAAAGGATGTTGATGCATTAGATTTCCACATGATTTATGGTGTTTGCCATAATATTCTTAAAATCGAAGAACACGAAGTGAATGGTAAAAAAATGAAATTAAACGTACATCGAAAAGGAGCAACAAGAGCTTTTCCACCAAACCATCCTGTCTTGCCACAAGATTATAAAAATATTGGTCAACCGGCTTTAATTCCTGGAACCATGGGATCCGCATCATATTTATGTGTAGGTAAACCAAGAGCAATGGATTTATCTTTTGGGTCAACTGCCCATGGATCTGGCAGAGTTATGTCTAGATCAAAAGCTATTAAAAAATATTGGGGCACTAAGATTCAAGAGGATTTAGGTAAGAAAGGAATTTTAGTCAAAAGTGCTTCTATGAAAGTATTAGCTGAAGAAAGTCCTGGTGCTTACAAAGATATAGATCAAGTCGTACAAGTTAGTCATGATCTAGGTATTGTTGAAAAAGTAGTAAGACTTGTTCCCGTTGGAGTTGTGAAAGGATAATAAATAAAAAAATTCCTAAATATCAAATACAATCTCAATTTCTACTCTTTTTTTTTTTTGAATAATGTTCATATCGGCATAGGTCATTGCTTTCACTTCTGTCCCGATTTCATGCTTGTTTTTATTGAATTTTTCACCCTTTACAGCTGCATATAATTTATATTTATTTTCAACTTTTTCAATTGATTGTACAGATATATAACTAAACACTAATTCTTCTACATCAAATATATAAAGAAACTCTGACAAAAAATCAAAACAAAGCGCAAATTTATCTTCAGCTTCAATTTCGATCTGCTTCATAACTTCTTGAGAAATTTTACTCAAATTTGGAGTGATTGTAGCCATTAAACTTAATGCAGCTTGTGAAAATGCTTCTTCAAGAGTTTTTCCCCAACTTTTGACTCTAACATCTGCTGTATGTTCTTTAAATTCGAATCCAGCTTCCTTCATATTTAATATAGACCTAAAAATGCATTTTTTCCACTTTAGTAAGTTTTAATGAATTCAAACTATAATTAAATTGTGGAATTATTCGTTTAATTTAAAATGAATATTAAAGAAAATTAATTATGGGTTTTTACACTATCATAGATGATTTATATTTCTATCAAATGCTTTCATTTGTAAGAAAATATTCTAATTTTGAACTTAAGTTAAGTCACTACTTCTACAACAAAACTAAAGGAATATTTCCTGAATTTATAGTAGTAATTAACAAATTCATCTTCTTTTTTGTAAAAAAAGACAGATACTTTACTTCCAAAATATATTTAGACTCTATGAGAAGGGAGATTGCGCCCAAAAAGGTGTTAATTATAAGAGTTGATAACATTTTCATTAATTTGCTATTTAGTTTCTTTCCAGATTTATATATTCATGATATCAGAATAGAAAATGATGATTCGTCAGGTGAAAGAGAAATTTCATTGTATTTTTTGAATTACAGGGATAGAGGTATTGCTATTGGACGAAAAGGAGAATACATAAAATGTCTTAATGAATTATGTCGGAACTATATTATTCTCGAAAATAAAATAACACCATTGGAAATTAAGTGTAAAGTTTTGGGTTAAATTTTTTAGTAGGGTACAGACTTTAACCCTACTATATATGCAACAGTATTGGCAATAATACTTACTGCTGGTGTTATTATAAGTAAAAATATAAAGATATGAATATCAGGCAATAGAAATACTGTTGGCCAGATAAATCCGGGTATTGTAACAAATAATAATGCCATTAATGCAAAATCCAATTGATCAATAATCCAAAAAGGTGCGCCACTCTTAATATCAAATCTTCTTTTTAAAAAAGAACCAACTAAATCTCCTAAAACAGCACCATAAGAAGCAAGTACAATTCTAACTAATAAGACAAAAAAATTCAAGGGAATTTGACCCCCAATAAAGTAATACTGAAAGGTGTTAATATCATTATAAAGTACATACTGCCCCTCACTTGACGCTTGAATTATTGTCTCTTTTATCGGGGCCCAAAGTACTATAAATATTAGATATATGATAAATGAAAGAGGAATACCTACATATAATGGTCCTTTTAATCCATTTACAGTTTTATGATCTCCCAATATTCTTCTACCATCCTTAAAAACTTTTCCTCCATCAATTGGTCGGCCTCCACCCGTGATAACCATTGAAGCATTAGAAATATAAGCTGGTACTATCAATAATAATGAAAAAATTAGTAAACTAACCCAATCTGCCCATGAAAAGTATACGGAAATAACGAGAAAATCAACAAGGATTAAACCCGTGAATATTAAAGCTAATATAAATGCGATCCTCTTATTTCTCTTTTCTCTTTCTACTGTTGTATCTGGTGTTACCAAAAGTTGTAACTATCCTCTGTGAAAGACTTTAATATTAAATTAAATAATTAACCAAATTAATGTTTAAATTAAATTTTTATTAAGCAAATTTTATTAACTAGATCTTAATAAATATTGCTTCATAAATAATATTCTTTTAAAGTACCGACAATAAATATATAACTTATTAAAAAGATTATTCAAAATCAAATATTAAAGCTTTAACATTTTTCTATTAAATTAAAGATTAACAATTAAGTTTATAAATGCAATAGAAATATTGTATAATACGATATTTCGAGTGGAAAAAAGTTCACTAATTTAAATGAATAGACGGTGCTATAATTGTTGAAGAATCATGATGATAATTATCAATTTAATATTGATAAATTCTACAAGAATTACCTTAAAGGCCCAAAAATTTTCAACAATCGAAATGCATTAGAACCATCTTATATTCCTGAAATATTACCTCACCGCGATGTTCAGATGAAAGATATTGCAGAAAAAACTGCTTGTGCCTTATTAGGAGACGCACCCCCAAGTTTCTTATGTTATGGTCAAACTGGAACAGGAAAAACTGCTACAATACGATATGTAAGTCAAAAATTAGCACAACAAACTTCAGAGATTAAACCATGGTGGATATATATCAACTGTAATGTAGTTTCCACCCCATATCGTATTTTAGCACATATTTATAATACAATCTCAAGGGAAGAGAAAATTCCTCCAACGGGTCTTCCTAAAGATATAATATTCAAGAAACTACTTGGTCTGCTTGATTCTAAAGTAAGGGATTCTATATGCTTCCTCGTACTAGATGAGATAGATATTTTAGTAGACAAAAAAGGTGGAAACGAAATATTATATGATTTAACTCGATTAAATGAGAATTTAGATAACTGCAAAACTAGTATTATAGGGATCTCTAACAAATTAAAGTTTAGAAATAGTTTGGATCCAAGAATTTTATCTAGTTTAGGAGAAGAACATATTGTTTTTCCATCATATGATGCAAGTGAGCTTAGAGATATCCTAAATGAGAGAGCTAAAATTACTTTTCATGAACATGTATTAAAGGAAGATGTTATTCCTCTATGTGCAGCAATAGCCGCAAAAGAACATGGAGATGCTAGAAAAGCATTACAACTACTAAGGAAGGCAGGAGAATTAGCCGAAAGAGCTCAAAGCAAAATTGTGACGTCAAAGTATGTTGAAAAAGCTCAAGAAGATATAGAAAAAGATTATATCATGGAATTTATTAAAGGGTTACCACTTCAAGCTCAATTGATTTTAACTTCAATCTATCTAATCTCAAAATTTAATCTGGATCATATAATTATTTCAGGTGATATCTATGAAGTTCATTCTGAAATAAAAGGATTGATTCCTGGTGTCCGTCAATTAACAAAAAGGAGGATTAGCGATTATATAAACGAGTTAGCATTAGCAGGGATAATTATCGCAGAAGTTAAATCAATGGGACACTACGGGAGAACTAAAATTATTAAATTTGATATTGGAATAGATATTATTGAAAAAGCGCTTTATGAGATTGATAAAATTCAAGGAATATTAAATCATAAACCAATATTATTGCAAACTGATAAAGTTAAATTAAAAAACAATATCTTTAAGAAACTAATTTAGGAACTAAATTCCCATTTGTCTATATGGTCTCCTAAATCCTTAATGAGTGTTTCTGCTGTTATTGGAAATTTCTCTCTTAAAAGTAAGAAGAATTTTACTAGATGTTTACAAAAATGTTTGACCTTACTCTTTCTTGTTATAAAATCATGGCAATTATGTAATAATAATTTATTTTCTAGATTGATCTCTAAGTGATAGGATTCTTCCTTAGAACCTACAACTGATGATTTTATAATATTTCTTTCCTTATCAAACTCTTTTATCTCAAACGCGTTGTTTGATATATTTACAGCTCTATTTATTGTCCCTTTTTCAGCAAAAGATTTTATAAAAATACTAAAGCTAGATTTTTGATCATGTTCAATACTAGTGGCTAGTCGATCTTTCTTCTCAACAGATTCCATTTTTTTCAAAATTTCTTTTTTTCTTCTTTTTTGCCATTTTATTAGTCTCTCGTTTAAAGAAGGGGATAAACTAAGATTCCCATTGTCATCCTCAGTTAACAAATTGTCTTTAAGGCAGTTTTTAATAAAATCTTTACCCCTATCCGGAGGGAGTAGAAAGAGCTCGTATGAAATTCTATATAATAGGTCATTCAATTTAATGTTTGGTAAATCTATAATTTTCCAAAGATATACTAGTAACTCTGTATTATTTTCGCGAGGAATTGCTAAGTTCATAGTATATTATCATGTTTTATATATTATTAATTTGATTTGTTACATACTGCTTTTCAAGTCTAGTTGAGTTCCTCTTAAGGTATCTAAGTCAACAATAGATAAAATTCCTGGTGTAGGGTGTATACCCAAAGAATTCATAAATTCGGTTTGACTTTGAAAACATCCTGAATTAACCAATATTACATTATTATAAGTATCCATATCATTAATGTGGATATGACCTGTGTGGAAAATATCTGGAATTTTATCAATTACAAGCCAATCCTTATTAGTGGGAGCAATCTGGGTTTTTTTACCATAGACCGGGGCCAAATGCCTACATTTTAAGAATTCTTTCATAGTCTCAGCGGATTTAGTATTTTCCATTCCCGGAATTAGCATATTCAAGTCAAGAATACTATCGCCATGGAAAATTAGTGTATTTACATCATGAGTTTTAATAAGAGAGGGATTTCCTAGGCATGTTACTCCTATATCAATAAGGTCTTTTGAGTATTTTTTTGGAACAGCAGGTCTAGGAATTGCATTTCTTACTGGTTCGTGATTTCCTGAGCTATAAAGGATTTTAATATATTCTGGAACTTCGGAAAGAAGTTCTGCTGCTTTACCAAACTGCTCATATATATTAGAGATGAGAAGATCATTTTCTTGTGATGGATATACTCCAATTCCATCGACCAGATCTCCATTTATTACTAAATATTTAATTCTACCAGCTCTTTCTCTCTGAGATTTATTCCCTATTTTTCCATTTAAAAATTCCACGAATCTTTTCCATATTTTAGCTTCAAATTCTTTACTACCTATATGAGTATCAGAAATTAAGACTATAGATAATGGATCGTTAGATTTATTTGGTTCAAAATCTCGTGGGGTATCAATCTTTGAGATATAATTCCCATAGATTACACCTGGTTTACCCTTATCACCAGGATTATAAGTACCTTCTATATACAGCATTTGATCACTGAGAGTTCTTTCGGCTATTTTTACATTATCTTGATTTTCCGTATCTTTTCTAATTATTATATTGATTAGGCCAGTAAGATCCTCTAAAGTAATTAAATAAAATCCGTTTTTAGTCATTCTAATCTCATTTACAAGACCAATCGCAGATACCTCTACTCTATTGGACAATCTTAATATATTATTGATGTTATCAGCATTGTGAACTTCTGTTCTTTTCCTCATTAAATTCCTAAGTTTATTGAACTTATCCAAGGTTAGATCATAAAAATCCTTATATTCTCCATTAGTATACAACTTTCCAGTAGGATCTTTAAGAATTTCATATTGTGAAGCATAATCCTTCGCTATAGCTTTAAATGTAAGGGTAGAATTAGTTCCTTCTAGTAATTTTTCCTTGGGTTTTTTGTTTAGTTCCTCTTGAGTAGAATAACTGCTATATTCCTGTAATATAGAGGGAAATTTTTTCGATTTGTTGCGATTAGCTTTTTTAACTGGAGTTTCAGTACTTTCTGAGGAATAAGAGATAATTTTTTCAGAAATACTATCTTGAGGTTTATCTAATTCATGTTGCACTTTTAAATTATCCTCATTTGAGCGAATTTCTTGTTTAAGGAATTTTCTTTTCATTATTTTCTTTATTTCTTCATTAGAAGTCATTTCCAAAATGTTTTCTGTTAAATGACTTCTAAAACTTGCTATAAAGGATGTATCTTTAATTATTAGATTTATTTTAGTAAGAGGATCTTCGAGATCTAATATAAAGTCTAGAAGAGAAGGAGTTATATTAATACCTGAATTCACTAATTTTTTTACGATCGTCTTTTTTACTTCAATATTCTCAGTTTTCACGGTACCCCATTCCAAGATTGAAATTAATTAAATATTGCATAATAAAATTAAATCATTTTTTATTAAAGGAAAAACATTAGTTCCTTTTAATTCAAAAGAGTGTCAAAAATTAACATTCTCATCCCCTTTATAAATAAAATAGCAGATTAATAAATGAATTTAATTTATGTTAGGAAATATCTATTATAATATCTATAAATTATTGCTTAGAATTAATGTCTAATTTTTAGAAAGGGTACCTCATGACAGAAATGAACAAAGAAATAGAAGAATATTTCACTTCAATTCAAAATCAAGTAGATCACTGTTATTCTATTGCAGAAGAAGCACGCAGAAAAGGATATGATCCAGAAAAATACGTAGAATGCCCACAAGCAAAGGATCTTGCAGGAAGAGTTGAAAAATTAGTTGGTCCAGATGGGATAGCTGAAGTCATAAGAGATTTAAAAAAAAATGGATTAAATGATGATGAAATTGTTTTTAAGGTTGTTACTGACATATTAGATAAAAAAATTGGAAATATTGATTCTCTAGAAGAACGCGTAGAAAGAGCTATAAGAGCAGGATTAGCCATAAAAACAATGGGAGTAGTTAGCGCTCCGCTTGAGGGGATTTCCAAAATTTTAATTCGGACAGATCAATCTGGAAAAAAGTATTTATCTTTATTTTTTGCTGGACCAATAAGAGCTGCTGGGGGGACAACTGCGGCTTTATGTGTACTAATTGCTGATTATGTTAGAAGGAAATCAAATATTCCGAAATATGAAGCTACTGAAGCAGAAATAGGAAGATATGTAGAAGAGGTAAAGCTTTATGACAGAAATGTTCATCTCCAGTACCCCTCTTCTAATCGTGAGATTAGATATGCTGTGAAAAATTTACCAATTGAAATTAATGGGGATTCGACTGAGGTTGAAGAAGTATCTGCTTTTAGAGATTTACCCAGAATTGAGACAAATAACATTAGAGGTGGAGCTTGCTTGGTATTAAACGATGGAATTTTATTAAAAGCCCCCAAACTGTTGAAAATTGCAAAATCTATGAATTTAGAAGGATGGGATTGGCTTGATGATTTGAAAAAAATAGCTCAAAAAGAAGAATCTAAGGAAGGGTCATTTGATAGTGGAAATAAGAAGAAAGAAAGTATTACATATATTGCACCTAATTTTAAATACGTTGCCGATATTATTGCAGGAAGACCTGTTTTTAGTCATCCTTCAGAGACAGGAGGCCATAGAATAAGATATGGGCGTTCTCGAAATACTGGTTTGGCTGCTGGAGGTATGCATCCGGCAGCGATGGGAATTTTAGATGATTTCGTAGCAATTGGTACACAGCTTAGAATTGAAAGACCTGGCAAGAGCACAAGTATTTGTCCTGTAAGTTCTATTGAACCACCTATTGTAAAATTAAAAAATGGGAATGTGATAAGAGTTATTTCATATAAAATGGCGAAAAAAGTATTTTCTGAGATAGATGAAGTCTTATTCTTAGGAGATATTCTTTTTGGATTTGGGGAATTTACTGAGAACAACCACAAATTGATACCATCTGGATATGTAGAAGAATGGTGGGCACTGGAATTAAAGAAAGCTCTTAAAGATAAAGAAAACTCTGATCCCAGGTTGCAGGAATTAGCAGAAAATCCTTTTAAATTTAAACCTACAGCTGAGGAAGCAATAAAAATATCTAGAGTGTATCAAATCCCTTTACATCCTATTTTTACAGACTTCTGGGGAAATCTTACAATCCAAGAACTCTTTATTTTAAGAAATGCTTTCATGGATGGGTTTTCTCCGACAGAAAAGAAGTTAGTTTTAAACTATGAGGAGGACATTAAAAAAATTCTAGAAAAAGCATTCATTGTTCATAAAATAAGGGGAGATAGGATTTTATTCCGCAAGAGTAGGAACCTTATTTATACTGAGATATTTAACCTTGGAAATAAAAAAGAAATAAAATTTGAAAAAGAGGATAATATTTTTTCCGCCTTTTTTAAAATTTCTTCGATAGTTATTAAGAATAAAGCACCCCATTTCATAGGATCTCGGATGGGTAGACCAGAAAAATCTGAGAGAAAAAGTATGAAGGGCGTTCATACACTATTTCCCTTAAGTGATAAAGTTGGAAGTTCGAGGTCTGTAGAAAAAGCACTTGAACTGCAAAAAATAAAAATAGACATATGTAGAAAGAAATGCCCAAAATGTGGTACAATAAGTATATTTAATATATGTCCAAAATGTTCCACACATACCGAATTAGGATCAATTTGTGAAAAATGTAAAAAATTATACCCTCCGAGCGAACCGAAAAATGAAGAAAGATGCCCTCAATGTAATGGACTGTTAAAAGCTTCTAGTGAGGCAATTTTTAATCTTAAAAACCACGTAAATTCGATTTTGCGTTCTTTAAAGATTCCATTACCAAAGAAATTAAAGGGTATTTATGGGTTAACTAATCAGTTTAAAGTTCCAGAACCGTTAGAAAAAGGAATTTTAAGAGCTAAAAATAACGTATTAGTTTATAAGACTGCTGAAATCAGATATGATGCTACCGATATCCCTTTAACACATTTTAAACCAGAAGAAATTGGAACTTCCATTAAAAAACTTAAAGAATTAGGATATAAATACGATTATAAGGGAGAACCACTACATTCTGATGACCAAATTATTGAACTTAAGGTTCAAGATGTGATACTTTCACATGATTGTGGTCAATATTTTGTTAAAGTTGCAAAGTTCTTAGATGACGAGTTAGAATATTTTTATGATATGAGTCATTTCTATAACGTTGATGACCCAAAAGGCTTAATTGGTCATCTTGTAGTTGGTTTAGCACCACATACAAGTGCAGGAATAATTGGAAGGATAATTGGATTTACTCCTGCTAGGTCTATCTATGCTCATCCATTCTGGCATAGCTCAAAAAGACGGAATTGTGATGGTGACGAAGATGGTATAATGCTTCTATTGGATCCATTATTAAATTTTTCACGACATTATTTACCAAATAAAATAGGTGGGAGAATGGATGCAACTCTAGTGATAGGCACTCTATTAGATCCAAATGAAATTGAACCAGAAGCTCATAATGTTGATACTTCATTTCAGTATCCCTTAGAATTTTATTTGGCTACTGAACAGTATACTTCTCCTTCAAAGATAGAAGAGATAATGAATTTAGTTAGTAGTCGTTTAGGTACCGCGGATCAATATGAAAACATTGGCTTTAATATCCCTACCAGAAATGTAAATGAAGGCCCTAAAACTACAGCATATAAATTATATGAATCTATGGATGAAAAAATAGACGCTCAATTACATTTAGCAAAACTAATTAAAGCAGTTGACGCGAAAAAAGTCGCGGAAAAAATACTTTCCACCCATTTTAATCCAGATATTTTGGGAAACCTAAGAAAGTTTAGTATACAAACATTTAGATGTGTAAAATGTAATTCTAAGTATAGAAGACCTCCTCTTTCAAGTGCAGGGAAATGCCCTAAATGCGGAAATAGAATAATTTTAACTGTAAATCGGGGGGGAATTGAAAAATACATCTCAAGAGCATTAAAGTTATGTGAAGATTTTAAATTAGATGAATATACTGTTCAAAGGATGGGCTTAATTGAAGAATATGTAGAAAGTCTAACTAACAATCCTAAAATTAAACAATACAAACTAGGAGATTTCTTTTAATTTACTCTATTCCAAGATCGATAGTTCTTACAGCTTGGTAACATATTCCCAAGCACCCATTTAAATTTTCAGGTAATACTTTATCAGGCGTGTCTCTTAGTGAGTGTATATACTTAGAATCTTTATCTGAATGAAAAAAGATTGTTTGTAGCCTTTTTCTTGACCTCCTAGCATATCGTCGAAATATTATATGATCACTTTTTGGCTCTATAATCTTATTATACCTAGTTATTGGGATATTCAATGACTTTGCTGTTGCCTCAAAAAGATCATTATAATCCTTATTCATTCCTTTTCTTAATGGAAATCCCGCTTTATCTAATAATCCAATATAAGTCCCTACCATGTCTATATTGATATTTATAGAATTATTCAAATTATATTCTCTTTTCAATGTATTAAAATGTTCAGAACAGAATTTTTTTGAACCCTTTAGACCCCACTCTTCAGCACCCGTCCAGATAAAAAATAAATCATAATTTTCTAGTGGGTTCTTGTTAAATAATTTTACTAGCTCAATTAATATCGCAACTCCACTAGCATTATCAATCGAGCATGAGGAAGGTTTTTCATTAAATACAAGGTATAGAATCGGTAGTGAAATAACTATTCCGAATAAGGAGACTAGAGCTACAATTGTTATGATATTAGTGGGGAGATTAAAAATTACTAGTATATCAAGCGTAAGCCATATAGAAAAAACTATAATGATTATTATATAAAACGCGATTACCAATCGATATATGAAAAACATAAATACTTGAAGCCTATATGGAATGTTTGCTGAAACAGAATCATAATGAGCAGAAAATATTATAATTGGTCTATTTGGTTCTATACTTTTAGCAGGTATTTTTGTATAGATATTTTTTGATGATTCTTTTTTAATTAGGGTCATTTTTCGTGTTCTTTCAAACAAATGTTTTATAACAAAATAGACAACTATAACCAAGAATAAACGTGATAAAAGGAGATAAGTAATAATAATTAAATAGCTGGTTCTCATTAAAAGTCTAGTAGGTCCAGTCCAATGGAAATATTCACGTTGAGAGTCTATGTTATCTTTTTTCAGTTCGTTCTCTATATAATCTATAGCTTTTGTTTCTCCGGTACTTGAAGCTGATCTTCTAAAAGCTAATGACTCGACATGCTTTTTGGCTTCTAATTCTTTACTTAATAACAAGCTTGTAATAAAAATCACCAACTAGATCATTATTTTAAGTTTTTTATTTATCGGTCATTATTAAATAAGTAGGATATTAAGACTGATCTTTCTCAATATTACAACAAGAAAATGTATAAGAGGAACCTTAAATTTGCAGGAGGTGGGATTTTCGAATGAGGTCGATATGACCTTTGTTCAATATTCGAACCCACGAAGACCTATGTCACTAGAGCCTCAGTCTAGCGCCGGTGATCGCCTGTTCAATATACAAAACAGAACTTAGACCAGGCTTGGCAACTCCTGCTTTATTTGGGCTTTTTTTTTTTGAAATATCAAGAACACATACTATAAATAATGTTGAATTCAGATAATGTATCCAATTTTTAAAATCTTTTTCCTTTATTATCGTTAATTTTCATTATAAATGATGAATTCCAATTGAAGGTCAAATTCAATTATCGTTTTCTATAAATTTTTAAGATAAACATATTATATTAAATCATGAGATTTTAGTTAGGTTATACTACATTTAGTTTTTCAAAGGTTTATAATGTCATGTCGGTTGATCGAAACAAATTAGAAGCATTGTTAAAGTGGTATAGGCAGGAAGTGGGTACAAATTTGATAGCGGCTATTATCGTGAATAGAGAGGGATTAGTAATGGCTGCAGTAAAGGGAGAATCGGAATCAGAGGTAGAGGAAGATGTAATTGGTGGCGTTAGTGCATTAGTAGAACCCGTTTTAACCAGAATTACAGAAGAGTTTAGTTCAGGTGCTTTTGGAACAGGTACATTTGATACAGAAGAACAGCGCATTATTTTTTGCGAAGCTGGGCCTGAAGCTATTTTTGTTACTGTATTAGACTCGATTGCTATGGTCGATCCTATTTTTCCATATGCTTATTTAACAGCTGAGAAGATAGCTCGAATATTTGACGGGAGGCCCGTAAGTCCTGTAATTCCCAAACTCATTTTAGATCAAAATCTTCAAAAAATTGAAAGGAAAGTGGATACACTTCAAAAAATAAAAATTAAATCGGGAGAATATGCATATAAATTGATTTTAGGGGGGGAAGGAGGAGTAGGAAAAACTAGCATGGTTCATCGTTTTGTTGAAAATTCATTTCAAACGGATTATAAATCTACAATCGGGACCTCAATAATGAAAAAAGAATGTGATTTTGAAGGTTTGGATTCGAAAGTAAGATTTGTTCTTTGGGATTTAGCAGGTCAAGCACAATTTAAGCGCGTAAGGCAATCATATCTATCAAATGCCGAAGCAGGCATTTTAGTATATGATGTAACCCGTAAAGATACTTTTGATAAAATTGAAGATTGGTTCAATGAAATAATGGAGGTATCACCAGCAATTTCTTTAATATTAGTAGGGAATAAAATAGATCTAACAGAAAAGAGAATAATTTCAACTGAAACGGGAGAAGAGTTAGCGAAAAAATTAAATCTTTCATATATCGAAACTTCAGCAAAAACAGGGGAAAACATAAATGATGCATTCAAAATGCTTGCCTTACAAATAATTAAGCAATATTTTTTCACTGAGGAAGTATAATAAGAGCCTCTGGGGGGAATTGAACCCCCGACCGAATCATCTGATTAATTGAATTATGTGATCAATTGATTACGAATCAATAGCTCTACCACTAAGCCACAGAGGCATAGTAATTTTTAAAAATATAAGTTTATTCAGAAATAATAGTTGTTAAAAAATTATAAAATTTTTCTAATGAGTGATAATCCTCAAATAGGGAACCTCGGAGAAGTAAAATTAATAAAAATTATTGAACAATTGGTTAAAAAAAAGACGAGAAAACCTTTAATAAGAGATGATGCTTTTTTTTTTGATCTTCTAGAGATAGAATCTCATGAGAATTTGGTTCTAAATTCAGATATGCTTGTATCTTCCACCGATATCCCGCTACAGATGAATTCATATCAAATCGGCAAGAAATCTGTTATTATGAATATCAGTGACTTACTAGTCAAAGGAGTTCAACCGAAGGGAATTATTTTATCTCTAGGTTTACCTAAGACACTTGCAAAAGCAGATTTCATAGATATTATAACTGGTATAATTGATACCTCTTCAAAATTCAATCTCAAACTTATTGGGGGAGATATCAATGAAACCAAAGAAATTGTCATAGCCCCAACTGTATTTGGTTTCAAGCATCCTTCAGAAATAATTTTAAGAAAAGGGATTAAAGCAGAAAATATTTTAGTTATTAACAAAAGATTTGGATTGACAGGAGTTGGATTTGATATCCTCTTAAATAAAAACGTTGCAATAGATAAAATTCCCAATTATACAAGATCTGTAAAAAGCGTATTAGAACCTGAAGTTTCAGGGATAGAAGCCTTATTCTTTTCTGAAAGAAAGTTAGCGACTTCAAGTATTGATTCTTCAGATGGATTATCAAAATCTTTACTGGATTTGATGATATCCAATCCAAATATAGGATTTGAAATTGATTTTAATGAATATTTAATTGATCAAGAGGCATTTAAATATTCTCAAGAGTATAATGCACCGTTAGAAGATCTTGTTTTTAATGGGGGCGAAGAATATATCCATTTATTCACAATGAACCCGAACGATTTTTCTAAAGCAAAAAAAATAATTCAATCAAAAGGTGGAGATCTTTTTAAAGTTGGTAAAGTGATTTCTGAAGAGTCTGTTTATATCTTAAAGGAGAATGAGAGAATTGAATTAAAAAGTAAGGGGTTTGAACATTTCAATTAAAAAGCTTGAGTTGTGAATTCTGGTCAATAAAACATTTAAAATGTAAGGGAAAGGCACTATATAAAATAAAATTTTTAAATTATAATTGATTTATTGCATATACCTTTTATATCTCTGAGCAAAGAAAAATAGTTGTGGGCTATTGGCGCAGGCAGGTAGCGCAACAGGCTTTTAACCTGAAATTTATAAGATGATCTCTTATAAAAAGGAAGGTCAGGGGTTCAATTCCCCTATAGCCCGATCAACAATTAACTATTTTACATAAACAGACTTAATTTAAAAGAAATATTTATGAAATGTCCAAGTTTATAAATAATAAAGATTTCTCTTTCTGTATTTTAAAATGGAACTCCCGGAATTGAAATTACCTTCAGATGAACCTGAGCAGTTGTTAGTTAAATCACAAGATACTAGCAATCCGAATTATGGATGTGAACCAGAAAGCAGAGAAATTACTGACCTTTTACAATATGGAGTAATTAATTTAGATAAACCAAGTGGTCCAACTAGTCATGAGGTAGTTTCGTGGGTTCGTAAAGTATTAGGAATTTCAAATGCAGGACATGGAGGAACTTTGGATCCAAAAGTTACAGGAGTGTTGCCTTGTGCCCTTGGAAGAGCTACAAGAGCTTTATCTTCATTATTGAATGCTGGTAAAGAATATGTAGGTGTACTTTATTTACATTCCCCTGAAAAACTAACAAGAATCGAAAAAGTATTTAAACTATTCAATGGCAAGATATACCAAAGGCCTCCCTTAAAATCATCAGTATCTAGAAAACTCAGGATAAGAGAGATATATTATAGTAAAATTATTGAAGTAAATAATAATCATGTTTTATTTAGGATAGGATGCGAAGCCGGGACTTATATCCGTAAGTTTTGTTTTGATATTGGAGAAGCTCTCTGTTCAGGTGCTCATATGTTAGAGTTACGAAGAACAAGGGTTGGGAATTTCAACGAGAATGAAAAACTAATTACACTCCAAAATTTGAAGGACGCTTATACAATTTATCAATTGGAGAACGATGAAACGTATTTGAGGGAAATTGTATTTCCAATGGAAAAGATGGTTTCCCATCTACCTAAAATTTATATTAGAGATACGGCTGTTGATGCTATTTGCCATGGTGCAGATTTAGCTTCAGCAGGTATATGTTATATAGACGCTAGAATAAAGCCTGATATGATAGTTGCTTTAATGACATTAAAAAAAGAATTAATTGGATTTGGTACTTCTTTGAAAAATGCTATGCAGATTTACAAAGCCAAATCAGGGATATTAGTGAAAACAGATAAGGTTTTTATGAGGCGAGGATTATATCCTCGATGGGATGAAAAAAAATAGAGAAGATATTAAAGCTGTTTTTTGTCATGGATAACAATAACCAACATTATTTTGATGAAGTTCCTGACGTAAGAGTTAAAATTCATACTATTTCAGAGAGTTTAAGGAGACATCTATATATTTTTAAAACTATTACAGGAGTATTTTCTTTTGGTAAAATAGATTTAGGTACCAAAGTATTGATTGAACACATGATCATATCCAAGGAACCTAGTGTTTTTCTTGATTTAGGATGCGGATATGGTCCTATTGGTATTGTTTTAAGTTATGAATCACCAAATAGCGTAGTTTATTTAATAGATATTAATAAGCGAGCAATTTGGTGTACTAAGGAAAATATCAAATTGAATCTAAAGAATAACAAAAAAAATGCACTAGCTCTGCAGGGAAATTATTTTGAACCGATAAAAGAAAAGAATTTAAAATTTGACGGAATATTTATGAATCCTCCTCTACGACAAGGCAGAAAGGAATTTTTGAATTTATTCGATATTATCCCTTATTATATGAAACCACAAGGTTCATTTCAATTTGTAATTAGGAAGAAAATGGGAGCACCATATATTTTAGACTATATCAATCAAAATTATCCAAATAATACTATTGAAATAATCTGTAAAAGAAGTGGTTATTGGGTTTTTAGGTATTTTCAAGGGACATAATATATTTTTAACTATTAGAATTTATTAAAAAATGAGGAAAATTGGTAAAATTTTTTAGAAATGTTTGATTTCTTATATTATTAATTGGTATTTAAGAGGATTTTTCCTTGACTAAGAAAAAGAGAATTGATGTCTTATTACATAAATTTGTTCCCCCACATCTTCTTTTAACTAAAGAAGAAACTCAAGAACTCTTAGAGAAATATAAAATAGAAGTAACCGATTTGCCTCAGATATTTGAAAAAGACCCAGTTGCGATTGCTATTGGAGCAAAAGAGGGAGATATCGTAAGAATAATCCGAGACTCACATACAACAGTTAGCTCTATAGATTACTATCGTTATGTAAAAAAGGAAAAAGCGTAAAATAATTTTATTTATTAAAGATAATATTTTGTAGGATATGATAAATTTTGAGTACTGAAAAATTATCTAATGAAGATAAATGGGTTGTTTTAAAAAGCCTTTTTGATGAAAAGGGACTTGTTCGTCAGCATTTGGATTCTTACAATGATTTCATTGAAAATGAAATGCAATCTATAGTTGATGAGTCTGGTGAAGTAATACCTGATATCCCTGGTTTCAAAATAAAATTTGGTAAAATTAAAGTTGGAATGCCAAAAGTTAGAGAAGCTGATGGAGCTACAATGGAAATAACTCCTATTGAAGCAAGAATAAGAGAATTAAGCTATGCCGCAGATATTACTTTAGAAATGACTCCGATTACCATTGATGAACGTACCCAGAGAGAAGAGGCAGAAGAAACATTAGATATCTATATCGGAAAAATTCCGATAATGTTAAAAAGCTGTCGGTGTCCCTTAGAGAGCCTGTCTGAACAGGAATTAATTAATAGAGGAGAAGATCCGTTAGATCCTGGCGGTTATTTTATTATAAATGGAACTGAACGAGTTTTGGTGACTCAAGAGGATTTAGCACCTAACAGAATACTCGCAGAGGAAGCTAGTAGAAGTTCAAGCGCAACCCATCAAGCAAAAGTATTTTCAACGAGAAGTGGTTTCCGTGCTCCCGTTACAATCGAAAGGAAAAAGGATGGTAATCTAAGGGTTTCATTTCCTTCTGTTCCTGGTAAAATCCCTTTAGCAATTCTTATGCGAGCTTTAGGTTTACATTCAGATAGAGAAATTTTTGAAGCTATATCTGAAAATGAAGAGATTCAAAAAGAATTGATCCCTGTCATAGATGTAGCTTCTGAGATTCAAGTATTAAAAGACCCAGAGAAATCCCAACAAAATGCGCTTGATTATATCGGAAAAAGAGTCGCTATCGGGCAAACTAAAGATTATCGTATTAGAAGAGCTCTCCAAGTTTTGGATCGATATTTATTACCGCATATAGGAAATGCTGAAGAAGATAGAATCAAAAAAGCATACTACTTAGGCCAAATGGCACAAAAAGTAATGGAACTTGCACTAGGTTTAAGAGAACCGGATGATAAAGATCATTATTCAAATAAACGGTTAAAATTAGCCGGTGAGTTATTTACAGGTTTATTTAGAGTTGCATTTTTAAACCTCGTTAAAGATATTAAGTATCAGCTTGAGAGAACAGCAGTTCGAGGTAGAGCACCAAATATAAAGACAGCAGTTAGAGCAGATGTTATTACAGAGCGAATTAGGCATGCCTTAGCTACTGGAAATTGGGTTGGAGGAAAAGCAGGTGTGAGTCAATTGTTGAATAGACAGAATCATGTTGGAACATTGAGCCATCTGAGAAGAGTCATCTCACCTTTGAGCCGTAGTCAACCCCATTTTGAAGCTAGAGATTTACATCCAACACAGTGGGGAAAGATTTGTCCAGCAGAAACTCCAGAGGGACCAAATTGTGGTTTAGTTAAAAATCTTGGATTAGCTTCCATAATTTCAGTTGGGGCTGATGAGAGAATAATTGAAAACATATTGTTCGATCTAGGAGTTATTCCCATAAATGAAGTAAAAAATGTAAGAGGGGACAAAGTAAAGGTATTTCTTAATGGAAAATTAGTAGGGATTCATCAACAATACAATCCTTTTATTAGGCAACTTA
The DNA here is from genome assembly GCA_048941385.1 of Promethearchaeota archaeon. Taxonomy (GTDB): domain Archaea; phylum Asgardarchaeota; class Lokiarchaeia; order Sigyniarchaeales; family SOKP01; genus Loki-b32. The sequence continues at coordinate 33,405 of JBHLNR010000002.1, read as the reverse complement.
GAGATAAAAGAAGAAAAGGGGAAATAGGTCAGCATGTAAACGTTGGGTACTATCATGACTCCAGAGAAATACAAATTAATTGCGATGCTGGGAGAGCAACAAGACCACTTTTTGTGTTGAAAAATAAAAAACCTTTGATTATGAAAGAAGATATCGAGAAGTTAAGGCAAAATAAATACATATGGTCTGATCTAGTTCAAAAGGGTGTAATTGAATATTTGGATGCTGAAGAAGAAGAAAACGCCTACATTGCTATGTTTGAAGATGATTTAACTAGTGAACATACCCATTTAGAAATTTCCCCAGCTGCAATTCTCGGAATTTGTGCATCAATTATTCCTTTTCCGGAGCATAATCAATCACCAAGAAATACTTATGAGGCAGGGATGGTAAAACAGGCATTAGGTTTATGGGCTGCGAATATGCATCTTAGACTTGACACTAGAGGTCATACATTACATTATCCTCAGCAACCCTTAGTAAAAACAAGCCCAATGGAGATAATAGGAATTAATAAACGACCAGCAGGACAAAATTTTATTATTGGAATGATGAGTTTTGAAGGGTTCAATATTGAAGACGCAATCATTATTAATAAAGCATCTATTGAAAGAGGTCTTGCTCGAAGTCATTTCTTTAGAACTTATGATGCTGAAGAAAGGAAGTATCCGGGAGGAGAAGTTGATAAATTTGAGATTCCAGAAAGGGGAGTTAGAGGTTTTAAATCTGCCGAATCTTATCGGCTATTATCAGAAGAAGACGGGATAATAGAACCAGAAACTCAAGTGAATGGTGGTGATGTTCTTATTGGAAGAACCTCTCCTCCAAGATTTATTAAATCTTATGAAGAATTTGAATTGATGCAACCAAATCGGCGTGAGACCTCAAAAAATATGAGGCATAATGAAAAAGGAATAGTAGACACCGTAATTATTTCTGAAACAGTAGATGGAAATAAATTAGTAAAAATAAAAGTAAGAGATCTAAGAATTCCAGAATTAGGAGATAAATTTTCTTCTAGACATGGTCAGAAAGGCGTTCTTGGATTAGTAGTTGAACAATCTGATATGCCCTTTACTTCTTCAGGTGTAATTCCTGACATTATAGTAAATCCACATGCAATGCCATCAAGGATGACTCTAGGTCAATTATTTGAAGGAATAAGTGGTAAAATTGCCTGTGTTAATGGAAAGTTAAGTGATGCGACTGCTTTTGAATGGATAGATATAACTGACCTTCAGGAACAATTAGTAAATTCTGGCTTTGAATTCAATGGTAGAGAAGTTATGTATAATGGTTTTACAGGGGAGAAATATGAAGCAGGTATCTATTGTGCTCCAATTTATTACCAAAAACTGTATCATTTAGTAGCGGATAAACTACATGCTAGAGCTCGTGGACCAGTTCAAATTTTGACGAGACAGCCAACAGAAGGCAGAGCAAGAGAAGGTGGTCTACGTTTTGGCGAGATGGAACGAGATTGTCTTGTAGGACATGGATCGGCGTTATTACTGAAGGAAAGGTTATTAGACGAATCAGATAGAACAGTTATTTTAGTATGTGAAAAATGCGGACTTCTAGCTGTATATGATCGAAATCGTGATAAGCGTTATTGCCCCGTATGTGGAGAAGGCACAGTAATATCGAAAGTTGTTTGTTCATATGCCTTCAAATTATTGTTGCAAGAAATGATGAGTTTAGGATTAGCACCACGGCTTAAATTAAAAGAAAAAATATAAAAAAAAATTATTTAGGTTGTAGTAAAATCATATTGATACTCATAAATGAATGTATATAATTCAGGTATTATGGTGAATAATATATACAACAGAAATAGTATCAGTAAAGATATCCAGACAGCTTTGTCCCAAGGTATATCAATTAGATATTTCGTTAGTAATAGCAATAATAGAAATCCAATAACTGGGCCTAATAATATTAGATAGTTTGGTGTATCTCTAATACTGGCTAACGCGTCTCCTATTGCGGCTAAAACCGCTGTAATGGCATTTACTACAATTGGGAGTACTAAGACTATTAGAAATGCTAATATTATTATCATAAACTTTTTATCTGTGGCTTTAGTTTTAGACTCTAAAAGTATAACGACAATAAAAATTATTAGTGCTACTATAATGGTTGCAAGTATTAACCATAACACAAATACAAATGGTTCGGCATCTTGAAATAGCATTTTTGTGACCTATGTAATGTATTTTTTTAAATTATAGTAATAAAAATATTAGAGTTCTTCTTTTTTAAAGGTTGAGTTCTCAAATTATAAGTAAAATGATTTTAAAGCTTCTTGTATTCATACCTTAAATTCCCCAATTCAACAAAAAGAAGTGAATGGAGAATCCTAGGAATACCGATGCGACAATTATGCTAATTACCGATAATTGAACTGATTTTTCTCTACCATACCGTGTATAGATTACCAAAACTGCTAAAGCAGTTAATCCAATGAATAAAAAAAGCCACGCTAACGCCCATAATAGCAATGAAGGAATTTGTGCCATTTAAAGAAGACCTATTTTTTTTCTAACTAGTATTTGTAAGTTGTGATGGATTTTTTTTTAATTTATTGATGAAAAAAATTTAAAATACTGATTTTTTGATATTTATTAAATACTATCCATTTAATTATTAAGAAAAATTTTGGTATGATATATATGCATTTTCTAAAAAAAATAACAGAGTCTCCAATATTAGAAGATCCTGCTGTAGAACATATAGATGTTCATCGTCATTTCTATAGATATTCAAAAGGAGAATTTATTGGTCCAGCACTGAAAATGACTAGATCAGGAACTCGAATAACTTTAAAAGGTAGTCACGAATATGAAGATGTAATTCTTGAAACTGTAGCAAATACAATTACTCAAGAGGAAATTGAAATTAAAGGGGTACTAATATCTGGCAGTGATATTAGCGATTTGATTACTGATCTAGGTTTTGATTGGACTTTGAAAAAATCGACGGGGCAGACGAAGAATTATAAGGCGAATATTGTAAGCAAAACCAATAAAGACACGCTGCTTGAAAGTATTGAAGCTTTTAGGAAAACTAGTTATTATCTAATTTCTTTTAATATAAATCCAACGTGTAAGGTAACTACTAAAAAAACTATCCCACAACCTTCAAAAAAGAAGGTAGAGGAAGATGATGTAAATAAAAGGATACAGTTTTGTACTGGTGTTATGAATAGCACTGAACAGAACTTAAAAAAGATTATAGATCTTATTTTACCTGATTTCAAATCCGAGCTTCCGGAGAAATGGAAGAATATTATTGTTTCAAACAATTATAAGATTATTAATATCGATTTACCTGAAGACGTTGATAATTGGGGACTAAAAAGAATATTAGCAATAAGAAAAGCCAAATTATTTCGATCGATAGATATTGATGGTGAAATTATCGAAAAGCAATATAATATTGTTGTTTAAATTATGAGTTCTAAGTTTTTTATTTTTTTAAAAAAACTTAATTCTTATAATAAATAATTAATTATCAACTTAATACTAAATTTAAACAAGGTAGAGCTGTATTAAAGATTTAAATCCTTTTTTAAAATCATTTCTCTATATAATTGCGGGAGATATCGGAGTTTATGTTGGAATGGAACTCCTAAAATCTGAATCTCGGGATATAACTGATGAGGATATTACTGAAAATATAAAGCGCGAGATTAAAGATAAGGAAATTGACTTCGAACCTGATGATACTGAGATTTTAAAGTTGAATACAGTACGAAAAACGCTTTATAAGTTATATTCAGAAAAACTAGCTCAATTCAGGCGAATACGAGATAAATCTACGGGATGGTTTATTTACTATTGGTGGCATGAATTCGATTTATTAGAAGAAATCCTAATTGAGAAGAAAAAATTAGTAGAAAGTAAATTAAGAGAGAGATTAAATTTTGAAGAGAAAAATTATTTTTTCTTTTGTAAGACCTGTCAGAATATTAATATTAAATACAATTTTGATGAAGCTTTTGAACTTAACTTTAGGTGTCCTGATTGTGGTAATCCTTTAGAAGCTCAGGATAATCAAAAAATCATTGAATTACTAAAAAATAAGATAGCGTTAAATCAGAATTTCAAGATTTCAATTGATTGAAAAATTCGCTAGATAAAACAAAATTTGGTATTTCTGTCAATATCTTTAAAATAATTATAAATTAGGATTTTTTGATGGAAAAAATAATCAGGTTTGGAACATGTACAAAAGACTGTTATGGATCTTGCGTATTTCAAGGAATTTGGAATGATAATGCTTTAGAACAAAAATTATTATATACAAAACCTCTGAAAGAACATCCTTTTACCAATGGCTTTTTTTGCTCTAAATATAAAAATAGACAAAAATTATTATATCATCCAAATCGTATAAAAAAGCCATTAATTAGGACTGTATCGAAACCAGAGAACAAATTTAAGATTATTTCATCTCAAGAAGCAATAGATATCATTGCGAAGAAATTAACTGATCTAATTGAAAATGAAGAACAAAACTCAATTATTGGAGCATTCTATGCAGGAAATTCTGGATTGATATCTATGTATTCACCCATGAGGTTTTTCAATAAGATTGGAGCTACAATTACCAGTGGAGGATTGTGTAATGAAGGTGGTTGTGAAGGATTATCAAAGATATTTGGAACCTATTCAATAACGAATCCATTTCAAATAACTAACCCAGAAACTCATTTAATTGTAATTTGGGGAAGTAACCTTTCGGAAAGTAATATTCATGCGTATTTTTTAGTTAAGCAGGCAATAAAAAATAAAACTAAGTTAGTGGTAATTGATTCTCGAAAAACTCAAATTGCGAGAAAATCTAATTGCTTTCTACAAATTTATCCTGGTACCGAACATCTATTAGTTAAGATCATTATAAATCAACTTATTAAACAAAAAGTCTGTGATGTTGAATTTCTAAAAGAATATGTAGATTCCTATTCCTCGATTTTTTCAAAATTCGATTCTTTTGATGAAAATGAATTATTGATTAAAATTGGGATCGAAGCTAAAACATTTCAGAAACTCATTAATTTATTAATTGAGTACAAGCATCATACCCTGTTTATGATTGGATATGGTGTACAGAAAGATTTTTTTGGCGGAAGAATCCTCCAAACTATTGCATTAGTCCAAATCTTACTTGGCAATATTGTAAAACCGGGAACAGGGATAATATATTCTCAAAGTGATTTTATAAAACCTCTAGAAGAGCCACTTTTAGATTATATCACTCAATCTAAAAAATACGCCCCTTTAAGAGAAATACCTTTGATAAATCTTGGCAATGCATTATCTAATGAGGATTATAAATTAATTTTTATCTATAATTTTAATCCAGTTAGTTCTTTACCTAATCAAAATTTATTAAGAGAGGCTCTCTCAGATAAAGATTTATTTGTGGTAGTATTGGATTTATTCTTGAATGAAACTACAAATTATGCTGATATCGTTATACCAGCTAAATTTGATTTAGAAGTGAATGACATTATCGCCCCATATTATATTCCAAGCTTATCATTAAATGTAGGTGGCCCGTGTCCTTATTCGGATTGTATGTCAAATTATGAGTTTTTTCAGCAATTAGCTTATAAAATTGGTTTTAATAAATCTCCGATTTGTAAAGAATCTGATGAACATATATTTATTAAAGGATTAGAGATGCTAGCAACAAACATACATAAAGCCCTTATTTCTAAAGGATATTATTTATTGTATGAACAATCTCAAATTCCTTTTAGTAATCTTCATTTTCCTACTCAAAATCATAAAATCCAGATACAAAATATAAATTTTAGTTTCGGTGAAAATGAATTAAATCAGAGACTTAAACGTAAACTAAATGAATTCATTCTAATTTCACCCTCTCATCCTTATTTCCTACACTCTCAATTAGGTCAATTAAATTCTGCATATTATGATGATTTTGGTAAAATATTTTTAAACCCAGAGGATATTAAGAAAGTTAATATTAAAGTAAATGATTTTTTGGAAGTTTCTAATGAATATGGATCTGCAAATTATAAATTAGCTGAACTCAAAACGTTAAAATCAGGGATTGCTCTAATCTACTCTGGAGCATCATCACCCTACAATAAAAAATCCAATGTTAATCTTTTTACTCCCGATATTCCTGAAGAATCTGGACTCTCTGGTGCTTATAATTCAACAAAGATACAAATTAGAAAAAGTAAATGATGACGCCTTTATAGAAATTCAAATTCATAAATCTAGTGTAATTTTTAATAAATTTTTTGGATTAAGATTCTGAATCTTTACTTTTTCTTTTTATAAATGCAATATCTCCTAAGGAACTACCAGCTGATCGTTTCATAAATTTTGTTTCTTGGAGATTAAATTCAGTCTCATCAGGCTTCTTTATTAGCTGAATACTATATATTTTCTGTATTTTTTTGGCAAGCTTAATTGTAGGTTCAACTTTTCCGGCTTCAATTCTTCTAAGTAAAGATGGTTTCTCATTTAATTTCTGAGCAAATTGATCCTGATTCAATTTCAGACTATTTCTTACATTTCTAATCCGTTTGGCATAATCTAGAACAATTTCTAACTCTTCGACATCCTGAGGTTTTAATCTTTGTTTATTTGGGGTCGATTGAGGTTTTTTTTGACTTGTCTTCTTGTATTGAACATTGGGGGTGGGTTTATAGATCTTCTTCCCATGTTGCGCACAATTATCACAAACAGTGATTTTAGCACCCTCTAATAAAACTCTTTGACCCCTTCCCCAAATAACTCCTCCGCATATTGGGCATTCTTTATCTAACTCATTATAACTGGGTTTTGGCATTGATTCAACTCGAGTTTTAGTATTTGATAGAATCCTCTTTCATATATAGAAGGTATTTGAGAACTCTTATAATTTACGGTTTTTCCCCATTATATTTTATAATCTATAAATTTTTTAAAAAACGAGATTTTAAAGTAATAATAAAGTGATAACCTTAAATTTAAATGAATAAATGTTTATTATTAAATTAAAGCACTTTCTTAAGAATAATAGAAATTAGAGAAAACAAGGAGTATAATTTTTGACGACGACTAAGGATAAGAGAAAGAGAGAAGAAACTAAAGATGGCGAATATCTGATAACTTATACTAGACATCTCGAGAAAAGATTAAGAAATCTAGAAACAGAAAAGCAATTATTAGATGCAGAGAGATTAAGATTAGAACAAGAACTACACAGCTTAAGAAATGAAATTGATAGACTAAGAGAACCACCATTAGTCTCTGCAACAATTATAGATTTCATAGATGATAAAGGAAGGGCCATTGTAAAGAGCTCTACAGGCCCAAGTTTTGTTGTTAATGCAAGTAGAAAAGTAAAGAATGAAAAATTAGTACCTGGAATGAGAGTTGCCCTAAATCAGAGAACATTCGCAATAATGGAAGTTTTGCCAACAAAATTAGACCCATTTGTAAAAGGAATGGAAGTAATTGATTCAATTCCTGATATTTCTTATGTTGACGTTGGAGGATTAGAAGAACAACTACAAGAAGTTAGAGAAACTGTTGAATTACCATTAAAGAAACCTCAGTTATTCGAAAAAATAGGAATCGAACCTCCTAAAGGTGTGTTATTATTTGGACCTCCAGGTACAGGTAAAACATTATTAGCAAAAGCAGTCGCTCATGAAACGGAAGCAACTTTCATTAGAATTATTGGATCTGAACTAGTACAAAAATTTATTGGCGAAGGTGCTCGATTAGTTAGAGAAATTTTTAATTTAGCAAAAGAAAAAGCTCCTACTATATTATTTATTGATGAATTAGATGCAATTGGTTCCCAAAGATTAAAAATAGCAACGTCCGGAGATAGAGAGGTTCAAAGAACGTTAATGCAGTTACTCAGTGAATTAGACGGTTTTGAACAAAGAGGTGATGTGAAAATAATTGGAGCTACAAATAGGGTTGATATTTTAGATCCTGCTTTACTAAGACCTGGTAGATTCGATCGTATGATAGATTTTCCTATTCCTGATGATGAAGCAAGGAAAGCTATATTTAAGATTCATACTAGAAGATTGCATATAGAAGAAAAAGTAGATTTCAATAGGTTGGTACAATTAACAGAGGGTGCAACTGGAGCGGATATAAAGGCAATCTGTACAGAAGCAGGTATGTTTGCTATTAGAAAGGACGCTGAGATAATTAGCAGCAAAGATTTTATTGATGCCGTCGATAAGGTTATGAATAAGGTTAGAGATAAATGTATTGAATCTAGATTATACTCTTAAAAAGTATACAATATAAATTATTTATTTTTTCTTTGCTTTTTTTTCAGTATAACCAATTTTTCTATTAGATATGAATCAAATTTTTTTATTAGGGATAAGACAAGTTAAAGCAATTTCAGATTATCAATTTGGCAATGAGATAACCGATATACTTTTTAGTGATATCCAGAATATTCATCTTAAAAGATCCCGCTCTACAAATAAAATAAGATATATTTTTCATTCTGGTAATTTAATGCTTACTTTAAGACCTAATAATGGATTTTTTACATTAAGCCTTTATTCTGCAAAACTTATAATTAAACATTTTATCAGTCCAAAGATGAGAGTGGTAGTTTTAAATGAAATCTCGGAGTTTATAGAGAAAGGTAGAAATGTGTTCTGTAAACATGTAGTTGATATTGATGAGAACTTAAGACCATTAGATGAAGTAATTGTAGTTAATCAAAATGATAAATTATTAGCAATTGGAAGATTGAAATTACCTATACCCTATGTAAAGTCATTTTCAAGTGGGGTCGCGGTAAATGTTCGAAAAGGAATTTATAAATCAAAAATTTAATTTGCATATTATTATATAATTACATAAAAAACACATTTTAAAGTGAAGATTTTGGTAAAACTACCAAAAGAGATGCAAGATAAAATAAAAAATAAACCTAAACGACCGCAACCAGCAGTTAAGAGAGAAGGAGCTCAATTTGGAACTAGACAAATGCGCAGAAAAATGCAACAACAAGGCATAGAGATGGATCAAATTGATGCGACAAGAGTTATAATTGAAGGACCAGAGAAAACATTAGTATTAGAACAACCTGAGGTTGTATTAATGAAACAAGCAGGCCAAGAAATATATCAAATAATAGGACAAGCAGAAGAAGTTTCTTCGGAAAACATTTCAACTGTTTCTGAAACTAAATTTGATGAAGACCAATTGATAGAGGAGACACAACTTAAACCAACCATAACAGAAAACGATATCATGTTAGTGGCTGCTCAAGCAAACGTGGATAAAGAAGAAGCGGAAACTGTGTTGATAGAATGCAATGGGGATATCGCTAAGGCAATTCTCTTTCTAAAAAATAGACCTTAATGGATGTACTTTTTTTAAAAATAAGAAATAATAAAGGTTAAGAATTATAAAATTTTAATATTCAAAAAGAAGCTTATTTGATAAGAAATGTCGAAAATTAGGGAAAAAAAGATAGAACCTCAGAAGGGCCTTTCAGAATTCGATATTAAACTTGAAAAAATCATTCAATTTTCCGGTTGGATGTTCTTATTCGCTTTAGGTGCTTTTATGGGGGGTTGGGTTTTACTTGATACGGTTTTAAAGATGATCGATTTAAATTTAAATGCTATGACTTTCAGCCTAATAATCTTTACTGGAACCAATTCAGCTGTGAGCTTTGGTTTAGCCTCAAAGATCAAAAATGATAGGACAAAAAAAAGAGAAGTTCTGTTTGATTGGTTAATAGGAGAACTCTTGTTATCAATGTTTGCTATTTTTGCTGTAGCAGCATATCAGTGGTAATATTTTGCTTCTTTTTGCTCTATATGATAGCACATGATGCAGCTATTTTTTAATTTATCATTTATAGTCCTCTCTAGCGGGATTAAAAACATCGATCACTTCGGAATCTTCTAAAATCATAGCACCATGTTTTTCATTTGAATCAAAAATATAACTATCACCTTCATTCGCTATAAAATCTTCGTCCTCTGTAAGAAATTTTAATTTTCCCTTTATTATATAACCAATTTGGTGTTCTATATGAGTATGTATGGGGATATTCGCTCCTTTTTCGAGTGTAAAGTGACATAACATAAGATTTTTATTATATATTAGGGTTTTTCGATAAACTCCTTCAAAAACTTTAACTGCTTGGACATTAGTTTTACTCATAATATTTTTTATCATGATAAATTCATCTTAGTTTTGGAATTTGATAAATTTTTTGTTTAAATAGGAACAACACTAATTTTAATGTATTTTATTAATGCTGAATTTCAGAGGAACTACAATCTCTTCGACATAATTTTATAAAATTAACAAACACCAAGATAATAAATTAGAAATCAGTTAGACTCCAAATAATTATGAATTTTAATAGGGTTTAACTAAACAAGATAAGAAATTGCACATAAACCATTAATAAAATAACTTTAAATTGGAGAAATAAATAAATTTTTATATCAAAAGAGGTAAAATATTTACGATAATAAAGAATTAATAATGCTCTTATTTCAGATCACGCCACCGACAAAATTTTGTGCTTTTACCTTCATTAGATTATAGTTCTTTATTGTTGAAGAATATTAGAATTTGACAAAAGAGATGTAATACTGTGGTATTGTTATCAGATCCTAAAACTATAAGTAATAAAGATAATGAAAAAGTAAGTAGAAACTACTTAACAAAGCTACTACCTCAAGTCTTTAGAACTGAAGGTGATGTTGTACCATTTGATCCTATTAAAATTGAAAATAGCCTTATTAGGGAAACTGGTCTGGATCAAAAATCTGCTGATAGAATCACAGAACTTGTGGTAAGAAGGATTATCTCTTCTGGAATCAAATTTCTTTCAGGCCCTCATATAAGAGAGATTGTATGCTCAATCTTATCAGAAGAACATTTTGAGGAAGAGCGGAAAATATACACTAGAATTGGGATGCCGTTGATGGATTATGAAGCTATATTAGAATATGGTGTTGATGAAAATGCAAATCAAGATATGAATCCAGAGAGTATTCATCATTGGGCAGCAAATAGGATCTCTGATGAATATGCCTTATTACGTATTCTAGATTCAGAAGAAGCGCATGCTCATTTATTTGGGGATATTCATATTCATATGCTTCGCTATTTTGATTTACGTCCTTTTTGTCAAGAATGGGATCCACGAATGATTCTTGAATATGGACTACCCCCCGTAGATAGTTGGGCTCATTGCAGTAAATCAGGACCAGCAGGTAGTTTGCGAGTCGCAGTTACACATTTGGCTAAGTGGTTAGGTATCATTCAAGGTGAATTTAGTGGTGGTCAGGGATATGACTATATAACTACTTTTTTGGCACCTTATGCGCGTGCGGTTTCAGATAGGGAAATAGAACAATCAATGCAATGTTTAATCTATGAAACTAATCAAATTTTTGCCGCGAGAGGCGGACAGGTCCCATTTACCTCTATATCATGTACCCCAACTGTGCCTGATGGCTTATGTGATATTCACGCAGTTGGACCACATGGAAAAACATTAGGAACTTATGGAGATTACAAAGAAGAGTGCCTTAAACTTTTTGATGCTCTAACTGATGTATACATTCAAGGTGATCATAATGGAAAACTCTTTGCTTTCCCAAAACATGAAATAAAGATTAAGAAAGAATGGCTAAAAGATTTTGAACCATCCTATTTAAAATTAATAGAAGAAGTAGCAACAATGGGTACTCCATATTTTTTAAATATGTGTCCTGATTGGATGCCAGATGAAATCCATAGCCAATGTTGTAGAAAATTTTTAAGTGGAAATCAAATAATTGAACAATGTATCCTTGATCCAGATAAAAGAAAAAGCGCTAATGTGTGGGAAAATTATGTCACAATTGGTTCACTACAAAGTGTTAGTTTAAATTTACCTAGATATGCTTATCTATCTAAAAATGAAGATGACTACTTTACAATTTTAGAAAAAAAAATGGAACTATCAGCACAGATTCTGAGAAAAAAGTGGAGTTTAATAGAGAAACGGCTAAAAACCGGTCACTTACCCCTATGTAGTGGTAAAATAAAGGGAAAACCAATTTTTAATATTAATGATCAAAATCTCTCAATAGGATATACTGGATTAAATGAGGCTGTAAAAAGTTTAACCGGGTATGAACTACACGAAAATGAGACTTCATATAATTTAGGAAAAAAAGTATTAAGTTATATGGTTGCTAAGTGTAACAGTATGACAGAAAGAGATAAAAAATATTATTCGCTTTGGCAACAACCCGCAGAATCGACTTCTGGTAGATTAGCACGACTAGATCTCAAACATTTTCCAAAAAAAGCGATTCTTCAATCATCTGGAAATTCTGTATATTATACTAATTCTGATCACATTCGTTATGATGCAGATATATCTTTAACAAAAAGAATACAATTACAAGCAGATTATCATCCTATCGTAAATGGAGGAGTTATTACTCACATTTGGCTTGGAGAACAAAATCCAGACATTATGGGTTTATGGGAACTTACTAAAAATATTTGTCTTAATACAAATACAGCCTATTTCGCTTATACTACAGATTTTACATACTGCCCATCATGTCGGAAAATGAGTCGTGGTGGACAATGGACATGTCCGCGATGTCATTCTGGAGATGTGAAAGTTTATTCAAGAGTTACAGGATATTACAGTGAGGTTAATAGGTATAATCCTGGTAAAAAAGCTGAATGGGAATCTCGTAAACGAGAATATCTTTTTCATTAATTTTTTTTTATTTTTTAAATATCCTTGTGCATTATTTGATATATGGAAATAAAGGATTCATTTAGAGAAATGCAAAAAATTGTTGATAATTTTATCCTTAAACATGGTGGATATTGGGCTCCTCTATCAATGGTGAGTGCCGTAATCGAAGAATTAGGTGAAGTAGCGAGAGAAATAAATTCTATTGAAGGATATAAACCAAAGAAACCCATTAGAAAAAATTCAAATCTTGGAGAAGAATTAGCTGATCTTCTATTTTCTATAATTTGCATCGCTAATTATTATAAAATTGATTTGGGGGAAAATTTTGATTATATTATTGAAAAATATTCCAAGAGAGATTCAACACGGTTCTTACCATCAGATTAATTTATATCTTTAGAATGAAAGAGTACTGTGCCTAATTGAAAGATTTTAATTGATCAATACTTAATATTTCATAAAACATAATAACTGGATTAGGATGTTATAGTTATAACTTATGTTGAAAGAAGGATTAGAAAAAGAAGAAATACTCAGATTGTTAGAAGAAAAATTAAAAATCGATAAATCATATAACTCTGGATCAATATTAGGTTCTATGTGCACAAATCCACTTGATTTGGGAGTCGAAATCTACATGAAATATGTATCGAAAAATTTGGGTGATCCTGGGTTATTTTTAGGAACAGTAGCTTTAGAAGAAGAATTAGCGAAAGAGATTGGCGAGCTTTTTGGAGGAGAAAATATAATTGGTACTTTTACTACAGGAGGTTCAGAAGCAAATTTAATTGCTTTAAGAATAGCTAAAAAATTAAGGCCTGATATTAAGAAACCTGAAGTTGTGCTACCTGTATCTGCTCATGTTTCATTTGATAAAGCAGCAGATTTACTTGGTATAAAACTTCGAAAAGCTCGTTTGAAAAAAGATTTTAAACTTGATTTTGATCATTTTGAATCATTAGTAAACAAAAACACCTGTGGGGTAGTAGGGATTGCTGGAACTACTTCTTTAGGCTTAGTTGATCCAATTGAAGAGATTGGTAAAATAATTGCTGGAAGAAATATATTTTTCCATGTAGATGCTGCTTTTGGTGGATTTGTATTGCCATTTTTAAAAAATCTAAATTTCAAGACTCCACCCTGGGATTTTTCAGTCAAACAGGTTGATTCGATTTGTGCAGATCCTCACAAAATGGGAATGGGTATAATTCCTTCTGGTGGAATTTTTCTCAAAGATAAATCAATTTTAGAGAAAATTGGATTTGAAATTCCTTATTTGGCGGGAGGAAATTTCAAACATCTTCATATTGTAGGAACAAGACCAGGTGGAACTGTTATTGCATTCTGGGCAATAGTAAAGTCTTTAGGTATTAAAGGATTTAATCAAATTATTCAACAATGTATGGATAATTCTAATTATTTGATAAAGAGAATAGACGAGATCCCTGGTGTCAAAATAGCGACTGATCCTGTTATGAATGTGGTAGGTATCACTACCGAAAATGGTGAAAGTATTTGTACAATAGATGAACAATTGCGTATGAGAAATTGGATGACAGGTAAATTCGAAGATTTCAACCTGATAAGGGTAGTGATTATGCCTCATGTACAGAAAATTCACTTGAAAAACTTTTGTGATGATTTAGAGAAAATTACAAGTTGAAATAAAATTTTCTTAATATTGCTTCTATTTGAATTCTTTATATTGTCTCAAATCTAATTAGGTTTTAAATCGATTCTACTGCTCTAATTTAGAAGATCTATAAAAAAATATATTTAGTACTATTTATTATTATATACTTAGTAAAAATTTATTTTGTAGTTTTATTTCATAAAGTCTGACATACTGATATGGGAAAAGAAAAAAAGGCACTAGGAATAAAAACAACACGTTACTTTACTAAAAGTTGTTCAAAATGTAATTTCGAATACCCTAATTGGTTTACAAATTGCCCAAAATGTGGAGCAGCGTGGGATGAAATGGAAGCAAAAGCATTTTCTCCATCCCTAGAAGATCATAGGAAAAAAATAAAAATTGTAGTAAAGATAACCGAAGAGGATTTTAATAAGGCAATCTTATATGTGAATTTAATATTTAGTGCCGATCAAGGGAAATCATGGTACCAAATGACAATGGAAAAAAAAATGGATTATTTTATTGCTGAGATAGATGATATCCCTGCAGGTTCAATTATAATTTATTATATTGAAGTTTACTTGGAGAATGGGGAAAAAATCATAGAGAATAATGATAATAAATATTATTATTATAAAGTAGGTGTTTCCATAGGAGAACCTGAAGAAAAACCGTCAGAAAGCGAGAGAGCAGCATTTAAAGAACAACTAATCGAATCCCCTATTGAACCTCAAAGATACTCTAAAGATACTTATGAACCTCAAAGGCCCCAATCTCATGTGACTAAAGATATGCTTGTTCAATCTACAAAAATCCCTCAAGAATCACTTACACCTCAGAAATATACCAATTCTATTCACCAATCACCTCAAGGAGCGACGATTTTTGGCACACCCCAAACTAAGATTGATCCAGATTTAAAAGTGTGCGGCTATTGTAATTCAAAAATAAAAAAAATGTGGAGCACGTGCCCAATTTGCGGAAAGGAGCTATAGAAGATACTAAATAAGATCTATCTTAGCTCATTTGAAAGGTATATAAAAAAAATAATTATAAACGTGTGCCACATTTGTTACAAAAGGCATAATCAGATGAAAGTACGGCACCACAATTTTTACACACAATAAGTTCTTTTCCATTTGATTTAGGAGCAATATCTTTAGTTGTTGTTGCTGGTTGGAGTGGTGTAAAACCACTAGGTTTTTTGTTTATATCAGTAGCATCTGGAATTATTCTTAATTTACTCTCTTCTTGGATTTGAGTTTTTTTTGTTTCACTAAATGGTACAAAGGCTGAGGATTGACTGGTTACTGTTTCTTCTCCCTTCTGAGTAAGTGTTTGAAAAAGAGAAGGGGCGCTAGTTGGTTCAGTTCTAGATTCTGTAGATGGTACTGGAATAGTCGGACTTGGTTCAATGTACTCTACTTTCTCTTTTTTTTCTTTTTTAGACTTCTCTTTCTTTTCTTTTTTTGTGCTTTTCATTTCTTCTAGTAATTTTTGTTGTTTTTCTTGTTCTTCCTGAATTTTTTTCTCTTTTTCTTCTTTTTTCTTCTGTTTTTCGAGTTTTTTCCTTTCCTTCTTCGAAACCATTGGTTCAGGCATGTAATCTACTAAGGAATCTGATCTAGTTTGAGGTTCTTGACCCAACGTAGTAAAGGGTACTGTAGATTCCGGTTGCTTGTCTACCGAGGGAACATTTTGAGAAATTTGAAATCCTTCCGGGGTCGGTGCTGGGACGGGAACGTTTGATGCAAAAGGGATAGCCTTTGGTTTATATTGTTCTTCACTTCTAGAAAAAGAGGATCCTTGAAAAGAAGGTGAACTAGTACTAGGAACCTCTTCGGATGGGTGTCCGGCTAATATTTCTTCAGGCGTCTTAAAATCAAAATCTCCTGAAGATGATATTCTTCTTTCTATTTCTGGTTCTGGAACTGGTATCTCTGGCTCAAATTCAGGTTCAAAAGTAGGAATAGGTGTAGAGGTTTTTATAGGAGACGGTTCTGGAACTGGAGGGGCTTCAAATTCAAACTCAGGTTCTGGTTCAAATGAAGATACTGGTTCTGGAACTGGTGGAGCAGAAAAATCAAAATCGGGTTGTACTTGAACTGAACTTGCTACAGGTGTTTCAGCAGCTGTAATTGGAATCATACCAGGGCTAAAAACAACATTATTAGCTATAAGCTGATCAGGGACACCAGATCCAATCATTAAGCAAGCAAGAATGTAAAAACAATCACCAACGCCCTCTCCTGTTTTAGCGGAAGTTTCCATATAAAATAAATTAAAGTTTCGAGTAAAAGAATTTATTTCGTTTAAAGATACTGCTCTTTGATCCACTAAATCGCTTTTATTTCCAACTAATAGCAAGGGAATCTCAATTTTCACATTTGCTCTGACTTCTTCAATCCATTGGGGCAAATGTTCAAAACTAGCAGAGTTTGTTAAATCAAATATTAATAATGCCCCTAATGATCCCCGGTAATACATAGGTCTAATTGAGCTAAAACGTTCTTGACCCCCTGTATCCCATATTTGCAGCTTTGCTCGAATTGGTCCTTCATTAGAATCAATATTAATCGTTTTTACATGAAAATCTACTCCAATTGTCATTTTATAATCTTCTGTAAAGAACCCCTTTGAGAATCGAAGTGTGAGAGCTGTCTTTCCAACACCGCCATCTCCTACTACAATCGATTTAAAAAGATAGTCATACTCTTCTGCCATTACATGTCTCCTGTCTATGGTTCATATTAAATTTTTTTCAAATGTTCAAAAATGTTCAAGCTTTTATATATTATAACTATAAATACGAATTTATAATTTTATTTATATCTATAAAACGGTTTACTGTCATTTTACTAATAATTGAATGAATTATATGGGTATTATGTATTTCCCAATCTATTAGTATAGGTAAAAAATTAAAAAAAAATATTTAATTTGTATCATAATTAATTTTTTGTTGAAAAGATTTTTTATAGACCTTTCATATTCTTTTTACAAATTTAAATTTGAAGTTGATTATTATGGTAGATCCTAAAGATATTGACTTTTACTCATTAGGTTTTGATTTCATTGAAACTAAGACGATGTTTGTTTCTAATTATAAAGATGGTGGTTGGGATGAAGGGGAACTAATACCTTTTGGCAATATTGAAATTTCTCCAGCAGCATGTGTATTAAATTATGGTCAAGGAATTTTTGAAGGAATGAAAGCATTACGTGCTAAATCTGGAGAGATTACTTTATTTAGACCTGAAGAAAATGGAAAAAGGTTTAATCAAAGTGCAAAAAGAATGCTTATGCCTGAATATGATATTGAGAAATTTATTGAAGCAATCAAAAATGTGGTGAGGGAAAATGAAGGATTCATCCCCCCTTATGATAGTGGAGGGGCTTTATATATTCGCCCTATGTTATTCGGGAATGGTCCAATGCTAGGAGTCCAGCCAGCAAAAGAGTTCAAGATAATCATTTTTACAGCCCCCGTTGGTCCTTATTTCCCTGAAGGTTTTAGGGGTATTAATTTAGAGATTTCTAAAACATATACTCGAGCTGCACCTGGAGGAACTGGTTCGACAAAAACTATATGTAATTATGCTGGTACAATGTTTCCCGCAAAAGAGGCAAAATCTAGAGGATTTGCTCAAATTTTATACCTGGATGCTGTGAATTTAGAATATATAGAAGAAGTCGGAGCTGCTAATTTTTTTGGTTTAATAAATGGTAAATTAGCTACTCCTAGAAAAACCGGGACAATCCTTGAAGGAATCACTAGAGAGGCTATTTTAGAATTGGCATCAAAAAAATTAGGAATAAAGGTCGAAGAAAGAGATATATCTTATAAAGAATTATTTAAGGAGAGTTGCACTGAAGCTTTCTGTTCAGGAACCGCTGCTGTTATCACTCCTATAGCTTCGGTTTCTTTAGAAGGTAAAGAAAGGATTTTTAATAATAAAGAACCAGGTGAAATTACCACAAATTTATATGAAATTCTTACAGGGATTCAGCGTTTAGAAATTGAAGATGAATTTGGATGGGTTGTTAAAATTTAACTAATGATTTTTTCTTTCAATTCGATAAACTATTTATTAGATTAGAAAAAGCCTGTTTTACATTAAATCCTGTTTTTGATGATATTTTTGAATATCCAATTATATTCTTATTATTTCTAATGATTTCTGAAATATAGTCATCAAAAATGTGTGCTTCATTCATATTTATTATATCGCTTTTTGTACCTATTATATACGCAGGAATGTTACCGAAATGATTTAATGTTGTAATCCACTCCTCAACACCCTCAAGAGTATTGAATCGCGATAAATCAAATAGAATAAATGCAGCAAGAGAACCATTTACAAAATCAGACAGTAATTTTTTAAATTGATCCTGCCCGGCAAAATCCCACATAACAAAGTTATATTCATATCCATTAATAGAGACATCTTTTGAAAAGAAATCAACACCCTTGGTCAATTCACTATTGGGATCGAAATTATTATGAATCAAACGGTTAAGAAATGAAGTTTTTCCTACTCCTCCGTCTCCAGAAACAATAACCTTAATCGTCTTCTTCATTTTAATATATACTATTTTGTTTCAAATTTAAAAAAGTACAATAAAAATTGTTTTCCGTAATAGTGGAACATAAAAAAAGTTTGTTAGTCAATAAGAGCCTTTTTACAGAACTTTAGAAATCTAAGACACACGGAGAAGTTGTGAGCTTCCTGTGCTAATTAGGTTATTTTTCTCATCCCAGACTTTTGCTTTGCAGAAAATTATATTCTTTCCAGCCTTAATGCTTTTAGCTTTTGCTAAAAGTTTACCTTTAGAAACAGGTTTAAGAAATTCAACTTGCAAATTAATGGTTGTTATGTAACCTTGAGGATATATTAAAGAGAATGCCGCACACGCACATGACGAATCAATTAAAGATGCGATAACACCACCATGAATCATACCATTCTGCGTTAAATCTTTGTTTATGGTGATCTCAAAGCTAGCTCTACCATTACCAAGTTCTAGCAGTTCAAGACCTAGTGTTGAGTAGAATGGTATTCTCGAGTAAAGTTGTTTTTTAAGTTCCTCCATAATGCTTTTCACTTCCCTAACAAATCTGATCTTTATTAATTAAACATCGTTCATAAATACAAAGAATTAAAACATAAGCAATCCAAAAAACCTTGATGGTAAAATTTTCTATAAACGATTATCTTGAGCTTAGATTAGAAAACGGTACTACAAATATATATGTAAATAATCAATTGTTTATTCAATGCAAACATCTTTTATTACAGATGTCTATGGAGGAACTGATGAACCTAAATAACATTAAATCCATTGATGAGGCTCTTGAGAAACTCCATGGTTCTCATGAATATTCAAAACGTAATGAAATAAAAATTCCATCAGAAATTGAATTTTGGGGACATTGCTCTAATTTACAGACATGGTACGAAAATAATTATAATCCTTGTCTTCTTCATAGTAATTTAGCTTTTCCATTACTTAAAAAGCTTACAGAAGCAGGGGATAGGTTAGCAAAAGGAATATTTAAAGAAGAAATCGCAAAAAGATTTGATAAGGGTAGTTTAAGTAATGTTCAATATCTTCTGTATAACAACTATCTAGATTTTTTGGAAGAAATAGAATTAGAAAGCTTATTTGAACAATCAAGTCTATGCCTCATTGATAATATATTAATTCAATTAGAGAAACTAATTTTTTCTCGTTTTACCAATTTTAGGACAATCAGAGAGTTACTGGATTTAATTTTATATATAGATTTAAAGTTTAATAAAACGCTCCTCATAGAAATAAGCGAAAGATTTTCTATAGAAAACAAAGAGCAATTTATTAAAGTAGTCTTACTTCATTTGAACTATAAAGAATTTAACAATTATAATATTCCTTATGGCAGGTTTTTTATCTATTTTGAACATTTTATAACATATTTATATGAAAATTATCCATGCGTCAAAGATTTACTCACATTTATTGATACTGGTTATTACCATTCCTCCTATTCCCTAGAAGAAGCATTTTCTTATGGTACTGTACTATATAAATGATCTATTATAATAATGTAATAATTCTTTTTTATTTCAACTTATAAATAAACGTTTTTTATAAAAACTAAACGTTTTGATTCGATAAGTTAACATAAATTTCCATAAATTTATTTTTTATTCTATATATTCTCTTAATAACATCAATCATTAATATATTCGCGTTCTAAACAATACTTTCAATATTTATGACAAATGAGTCAATTATAGTTAAACTAAATCTTAAGAATTGTATTGGTTGTGGCATATGCGTTGAAATCTGTCCCAAATATGCCATTCCACATTCATTGATTGGATTTAATTCAGCATTAGCGAAAATAAATGTAGATAAATGCGATGGGTGTGGGAAATGTGTAGAAATCTGCCCGCATCGAGCAATAAGGTTTCTTAATCATAAATTCCAATGAAAATCTTTCATAAAAAAATGTTCTTTTCAATGTGTTTTTTATACGAAAATCTAAAAGATTTTGAATCACATCTCAATTTCCGATATATCAGACTTAAAAGTATTAGTATTTAAGTTGTAAAAGATTATGTTTAGAAAGATTTATTAATATTTTTCACTAAGTGGAATACAAATAAGCTTCTATTAAGTGAGATTTTCTATGGAAAAAGAACATATTTTTCTAAAATTATTTGGTCAAAAACTTATAAGTTATAAGAAGCTTAAAAATGGTCAAATTGCAGGAACTGGGCTCCTCAATCCACTACTTGATAGATTGAAAATATATCGTTTACTTTTAGTGATGCTCTTACAAGCTAATTTTTACAAAAATTATGAAACTATTGGTCATTGGAAAGGTAAAATGGTTGCTAATACCTTTGCACCTCCAGTAGGGAGTCGTCCTATGATACGTGCTCTAAAAGGATTGATAAAATCTCAATTAATGCCGTATCCTTTGCCTGTTGCGATGACATTTGCTGTTACATATGATTGTCAATGTAAATGTGTTCATTGTAGCGCTGGAAGACATCTCCGAAAGGATAGGAAAGAACTGTCTACTGAGGAAGCTAAAAAATTGATTGATGACGCTCAAAAATTAGGTGTATCCATTATAGCATTTACCGGAGGAGAACCTTTGTTGCGAGAGGATATTTTTGAGCTTATTGCGCATGTTGATAAGAAAAAGGCCATGCCTGTTATGTTTACAAATGGGCAATTTCTTACAGATGAAAATGTTGAAAAGCTAGCAGAAGCGGAACTATATTCATTATTCTTAAGTATTGATTCTCCTAATCCAGAAGAACATAATAAACTACGAGGAATGCCCAAATTATTTGAAACTGCTATTGAAGGTCTAAAAAAAGTTAAAGCGAAAGGAATTTTTGCTTGCTTTTCATCTTATGCAACCCGTTCTGGAACAGAAAGGGGAGTATATAAAAAGCTGCATGAACTAGCAACTGAACTTGGTCTTCACAATATAATCTACTTCGATTGCGTTCCTACAGGTAATATGTTGAAAGATACAAGTGAGATGCTAACATATGAATTAAGAGAAGAACTTCATGACTTTTCGGCTGAAATATTTAAGAATAAAGTAGTTCCTCCACTCTCTTCTCAGGCTTGGCAGAATTCTGTGGAAGCGTACCTTTCAGGTATAGGTTGCCTAGCAGCTAACATTCAATATTATGCTTCTGCTTACGGAGACATTTCACCATGCGATTTCACCCCTTTGTCGTTTGGAAATATTAGAAAAGAACCATTAAAGCATATATGGATGAGAATGGTAAAACATCCGGCTTACAATCATCGAAGTCCTTTCTGTAGAATGCAACATAACGAATTCAGAGATTTATATATTAATCCAATCCCTGATGATGCTTCTCTTCCTTATGAAATGAAAAATCTTCCTCGTGTAGATTATAGAACCTAAGAATAATGAAGTTAACTTTTCTTTAGGAAGTAGATTATATTTCTTTTTCAAAATATTATTTTCTCATAAGGAACTCGTCTGGAATTTCATGCCCGAGTCCTGCTTCTTTAAATTTTTGACCATTTTCTACATAAAGATTAGATCCCCATTCACCCATTCTTCTACTTGGGTATTCTTTCTTTTTTTTTGCTGGTACACCAGCATAAAGACAATTATCTTCTGCCTTACCTCTGATGACAGATCCCCCCGCAAGTACTACACCAGTCCCAATATTTGAATCCATCAGAACGGAAGCATTAATTCCAATTAACGTTTGATTACCGATAGTTGCAGGGCCATGTACCATTGATAAATGCCCAAGCGTTACGTTCTTACCTATTTTACATATCCCACCAACAGTGGAATGGATTACACAATTTTCCTGGATACTTGTGTTTTCCCCCACTATAATTTTTCCCCAGTCCCCTCGTAATTTCGCACCAAACCATATATTCACATAAGCACCGATCTCTACATCCCCAACAATCACCGCATCTTTAGCTATAAATGCGGTAGGATGAATAGATGGAGTTGTTCCATTATAGGGTGATGCAACAATCATATTTAAAACCTTATAACCTATTCAAAAAAAAAATGTGGTTGATTTCTAAAGACTCAAAAGCTATTTAAGATTTTTGAATAATTTAAAGTAGTCGAATTATAGAAAGGAACATAAAGCAAAACATTAAAATCAATAATAAAAAAGTTATAGCATAACAAGTTGGTGCTCTAGTAACATGACATACTGAAGCGCTAATAATATATAATATAGTAGTGTATATAAACAACAAAAAAGAAACTGTGGTTTTATATTTCATTAGAATAGTATATCTGCTTTTTTTATTAAGGTTTTCTACATGTTGAAATTGCTTTTTTTTAACATATGAGTCATCTCAAAAGACATTATAAATTGTTTTGTTAGATTAGCATTAACCTTGTTAACAGTGAATAATGAGATAAGTATGCCTCTGTCGGAATAGGTTTTTGATTCATTCTTAGTGAGGATAGTAACATCAACTTCCATTGTATCTCCAACTCTAAGAGACGTTTTAAATTTAAGGTTTTGAATTCCTTGCATCGCAATAACAGTCTTTTCATAAATACCTGTTTTTAAATAGAGGCCAATTGCTAAAGGAATAATAAATGGTCCGGGAAAAACTGGAGCTTTATATGGCATTTGGTGTTCAGCATATATTTCATCAAAAAACATGGATAAATTAAACCAGCATAAATTACAAAAGTTAAGCAAATCTGCTTCTCTTAAGGTTCTCCTTGAGGTTGTATAGGTTTCTCCCTCTTGAAATTCCTCATAATATTTCCCTCGTTTATAAGAGATAGTTATCACCTATTAATATTTTAAGGTCTGATATAATAATGATTAATCAATTTTGCATTGATAATAATTTTTATTGTATTTTTAATTCATTTTAATTAATAAGCTAAAAGTTTAAGACTTTTACCCCTTTTCTGTAATTAGGTATAAACCTCAAGACCAGATAGAAGGTTTTTGGTAAAATTAGAGCTTAAAGTTAATGAAAGAAGATCTTATGCAAAACAACCATTACATCATGAAGTTTGATGAAATTAACGAATATATTTCTTTGAAATGTGAAAAATGTGACCATTCTAAGGAGGAGATTAATATTGTAATTTGCATTAAAGGTGTACCAATGATTACAAGAGGTCCTCTTAATAGAAATAAAAAAAAGGATTTGATAAATGTAACTTATCAAAATTTACTAACTAATCTACTTTCATGGTCTAAAAACGATTATAGTACTAAATATATGGATTTTAAAATTGCATTCCCCTTATTAAAAGAACTACGTAGGGTGGGTGAAACTAAATTTCAAATTATTTTTCAACAAGAAATATTAAAGGAATATTGTTCTAATAGAACACAGGTTAAGAGATTTTTAGAACAGGAAGGCTTTTTAAACTTAATTGGGGATTTTTTCTAAATAATAATTCAAAAGAAAAAAAGAATTAAAAATAAATAGAAATTTAGATTTTCTGGATTTAGGATTTATTTAATTCATCATTAATTCCTGCGATTTTTTTTACCATATCTTTTCTGGACTCAATATCATATTGAGTAGTAATTGCTATACTTTCCATAACAGGTGAGCCCCCACCATGATAGGCTCCAAAAAGGTGAACTCCTCCTGTTGCTGAACAATAGACGTCACCAACATATCGCCAGAACTGAGCAGCGTTTTCAGGTGAAATATTAGGATTTCTGGTAATATACTTATAAAGCTGTTCCCTTAACTCCGGATTGACAAAATCTCTTTCATGCGGAAAAGTTGCTGGAATACCTCCTGAAAGATCAACAATAATTTCCGCTTCACGAAAAACATTTTCTCCTGATAAGCATCTTCCGACATTACAATAAATTGAATTTGGAATATAACTTCCAGGTCCATAGGGAATAAATCCAACACCAGGCATATATACTTCTGGCTTACCTAAATCGGAAGCAGTATATCCCGCAGCATAACCTAATTCCGTGACCATTATTAACTCTGCTAGTTTACTCCTCACATGGGAAGCTCTATGAATATTATTATATTCTGCTGCTAAAGCCGCAGTTCCTACGACTAGATCTCCTATTGCAGGTTTACATCCTGAATAACTATGTCGATGGAACAAAGCAAATAATAAAGCTAAAGTTCCAGCATGTTGATATTCACCGCAAAGAAAAACTCTTTCCCATGGTACAAATACATCATCAAAAATTATATAGGAATCAGTTGCTCCAGGCATAAAACCGCGTTTAAAATGCTCTCTCTCACGAAGGTTGTGAATAGTGACTACTTGTTTAACTCCTTCATAATCTCCGGGAACTGCAAATGCAACAGCATAATCTTTATCCTCTGGTCTTAATGCCCTTGTTGGAACGACAATTATCTCATCAGATACAGAAGCTTCGGAAATATGAAGCTTACAACCTCGAACAATAATTCCGTCATCCCGTTTTTCTACTACGTGGACATACATATCTGGGTCTTCTTGATCGGCAGGTCGTTTTATCCGATTTCCTTTAACATCAGTCTGAGCACAGGCGGCAATTAAATCTTCCTTTTGAAATCGTTCCAACCATTTTTTAAAATTCTCATGATAATTTGTTTCTCCATTGTTAGATTTGTCTGCTTCATAACTAACATTATATACAGCATTAGTACCATCACATCCCATGCATCGTTGTATGCAACCTCCGACTTTTTGACAGATTTTTCGAGTTAAATCTTGCTTTTTATGAAGATCTTCAGTATTTTGGTGTATATGTGTAAAACGGTTAATAATGTCGCCAGTTAAATGAGATTTAGCAAAGATTAAATCCTTAAAATCGGGATCATCAACTACATCATAAGTAGTTCCTATGGTATTAATACAATCCATCTGCCTTTCATCTAATCGATCAATCCTTTCACCATTAAAGAAAATATTATTCTTCATTTTACCTATTGCTTTCATAAAGTCTTCTTTTGTTCTCATTTTTTGTACCTCTTTTTTATATTAAATAGAGAAATAATCTTTGTGTATAAAATGAGATAATAGACTACAAAACAGTCATTATCTATTTATTATTCAAATTATTTAGAATATTAATTATTTATTGATTTTGTTCACCTTACTATTTTAGGTCAGAAATCTATTTAGGGTGCTCAAGTTATTCAAATAAGTCTAAAAAGGGATTATAATCATTTACTTCTTTAATTATCAATCTTTTTACATATTTAATTATAAATTCAATATTTATAAAAGGAGAATTGTGTAATGGATGTTGAAGAGAAATTAGATCTTATGAAAACTATGTTTAATCCTAAAAACGTTGCGATTATAGGAGCTACTAATAAACCAAAAATCGGTTTTTTTGTTGGAATCAATCTATTAGGGTGTGGATTTACAAAAAAGATTTATCCAATAAACCCAAGTCCAAGATATCAAAATAGGAAGATATTAGGATTTGATGTTTTTCCATCTCTCGATAAATGCCCCGAAAAGATTGATTTAGTTGGAATTGTGGTTCCCCCAAATGCAGTGGTAGATGCTGTAAAACAGGCTATAGAAAATGATGTTAGGACAGCGGCTATAATTACAGCAGGATTTGGGGAAGTAAAAACTGAGGAAAGACAAGAAGAAAACAAGGAATTGGCAAAAACAGCTGAAAAGGGAGGTTTAATTTATGTGGGTCCAAATTCTATGGGGTTCTACAGTTCAGAAGATAACAATTCTCCTATTCATTTAGGTTTTGGGTTTATGCTTCCAAAACCTGGGAATGTTTCTATAGTTTCTCAATCAGGGACAATGGGTACAATTCTATGCGGTGCGTTGCAAGGGATAAGATATTTCGTATCGAGTGGGAATGAAGCATCTTTAACTCTTGAAGATTATTTACAATATTATGCTCAAGATAAGGGAACAAAAACAATAGCTCTATTTGCTGAAGGATTACGGGCAGGTAAACGATTTAAGGAATTATGTACAGAAACAACGAAAAAA
Organism: Promethearchaeota archaeon; assembly: GCA_048941385.1. Taxonomy (GTDB): domain Archaea; phylum Asgardarchaeota; class Lokiarchaeia; order Sigyniarchaeales; family SOKP01; genus Loki-b32. Next base: position 6,529 of record JBHLNR010000002.1, on the reverse strand, counting down.
AAACCCATTATTATTTTCAAAGCAGGTATTACTAAAACTGGTGCAAGAGCAGCTAATAGTCATACTGGTTCAATCGCAGGTTCAGTAGATATATACAAATCTGTTTGTAAACAAACTGGTGTAATATATACCGAACAGGTAACTGATTTCATCTATTTAGTCAAGGGAGCACAATATCTTCTCCCACTTCCCAACAGTGATCCTCTACGAGTAGGTATTATAAGTGGTGGAGGCGGTATGGGTGTGCATTTAACTGATTTATGTGAAAAACATGGAATAAATGTAGTTGACTTAAATTTAGAGCCAAATGGACCAAAACTTATAAAAGATATTTCAGAACACCTCCCTTTCTATTGGAGTCAAAATAATCCGATTGATATGGTTGCTACAAATAACCCTTTTGCCTTCAATAAAGTAATGGACCTTATGGTAAATTCTGACTGTTTTGATGTAATCTTTACGATGACTGGCGCCACTTTTCTCGAAAGAGTAAATTTGTTGAAGCCAGATAACGAAGCTGGTAAAAAATTGAAAGAATTAATGGTATCTAGGCAACGTGGGGGATTTGATCAAATAGCTGAGGAAGAAATCAAAATCTGTAAGGAGCATCCGGATAAAAAGATACTATATATTTCATTAACACCAAGTCTTGGCAATCCTACTTTTGATAAATATGATGAAAATCAAATCATGGTATTTGGGGGGAATCTTGAAATTGCTGCAGTTGTATTGAAGAAACTCCATGAATATCAGAAATTTATTCAACGTTAACCACTAGTTTTTATATATTTTTACGGTTGAAAGTTTTTAAAAGAAATGTAAAAATTTAAAGGGGAAACTATCAATATTTAGTTTGCTAACAAATTTACAATTTTGTTAGAGAATTTATATGGAGGGTAAGAAAAAATGTATATATTATTAACAGTATGGTTTCCTGCAAGCAAATCAATGGAGGTTGGAAAAAAAGCACTTGACGTAATGGAACAATTTCCTGAAGATGAGACAATAATGAAAACAATTCTCCCTGGAGGATTAATGAGAACCAAAAATGGCATTAAAGGTATCTCTGTTTTTGAAGTTGTAGAAGGTAAATTTGAACGAGCTTATGAACGGGCCGGTAACATTTTAAACCTCTACGCGGAAGTTGATGGGTTGAATTGTAGAATAGATACTATGGCAACAGCAATGGAAGCCATGGAATCAATAGGATTAGCAATACCGGCATAAGTATCTAATTAGGATTAATTTCCATCAATTTTTTTTTAACCAAGTTTTTCTTTGTTCTCCTAACCCTCTATAACCACTCTCCACATATATCATAACAAGATTTTAAAAAATCCCACCGAATCAACTTTTTTTTAGTTTCACTGCCGCAAAAATAGAGAAAACATTACCTCCCCCTAAGATTGCCCCTAACAATACAAAAATCCATGCCTGCTTTGCAATCATAAGATTCTTCGCCAATAAATGCAGGATTGATCCAGAAATCGCAAGAATACCCCCCAAAATTAATACAGTTTGAAAAATTGTCAAAAATAAACTCCCGAATATTTGAAATTCAGGATATAATACCAACAACAGCACTCCAATAAGTATTGAGAGAGTCCCTCCCAGAATCCCTAACACCACCCCACTCTTTGAAGTTGACACTTCCTTAGGCTTTGATTCGTCCAGACAATAGGGACAGCTACTTACTCCCGGGGGAATCTCATTCTTACAATATATACATCTTACCATTAGTTTTTATCCTCTTATTAATAGATGGTCTCTATAGTCTCATACAAGGTACTCATTTTATTTATATCTTTCTTTTCTCGAAGGGATACACTTAATCTTTAATCTTTATAACTTGTAAATTTTCTCAATAGGTTTCTTTTTATCTATACTGGATTTATTTGATATAAGAAACTGATACAATATAGCTTTAGATATTACTTTATTAGTAAAATCTATTTTTGAATTAAGTCCATTAAATTTCTCTTTGACATATTCAAGAAAAATTCTTTTGTTTATGTATTAAAAAATAAAATTGAGAATAAAATTATTATTTACATACTTTTCCGTATCTATTTTATGTCTAAAGCTTCACGAGCTTTTTCTAAATTATCAACTCCAATTACTATTCTGTTATTCTCAGCTAAATAAATAAGATCTATATTCACCCCTGCCTTACCTATTCTTCGAGCCATCTTCCCTCCGGTGCCGGGTTTTCCTGCAATATTCCCGATGTCCAAAACAAGCACTTCACGAATGGCCCTTACTTCAAATCCTTCATTCTCTAAAACCCATTTGGTCGTAGTTTCATCTTCTACTAAAATATGAATGATTCCTTCATCGTTTTGAGGAAATCCACACAATCCTTCCATATTAATACCATTTTTACCTAAAGCTTCCCCCATATCTGCTAACATACCTGGTTGATTTTTCAAAATTACTGTTAAATCTCTCATTATTTCATTCCACCTTATTTTAATTATGGTATCTATTGATTTAAACCTAATTTTGCTATCATTAGATTTTATACCAATGTTTAATTAAGATTTAACTCTATTTAAGCTTTCTTTTGAAATTTTATTCAAGGTTACTAGTTTTAAGAATATAGCTTTCTCACACAATTTTTCAAGGTTTCAATATCTTCAAAATAAAATAAGGATTCACCTTCCTTAAAGAAGGGTGTTAATAGTCCTCCCCTTTTCAGCACTTCAGTAATTTCTACATCTTTTAATACAAATACTTTCGTTTTTTCAAAAAATTCTTTAAAGGAGAGGATAATTCCCATTTCAATCATGTGACCTCCTTTATCGTGCTCTATAACCATAAGAATTTCATTCGAGAATTTTGCGATAAGATCAAATTTCAAGATCAAATTCTCAAGATGAGTACGCCTAAATTCTTTTTCAAAAATCCCAAGGTTATTCTCTATATTATTTACAATTTTTTGTACTTCTTGAAGAGTAATGAATGTACTTTCGCTGTATGAGCCACAAATGAAGATTTTGTTTTTTATCAAATCATAAACAGAAAAGATATTTGTAAACTCATCTAAAAAATCATCCCACGCACTATCGTGTGAAACTTCCATTCTCTTCCCCCAATTTATATAAAGTAATTTAGAAATTCATTTATACTATAAATTATTATATACCAATAATGATTGACTCAATTATTTTTGAGTTAAATTTAAATATGCGCCTATCCATATTTAACATGGAATTAAATGAAATGAACGCATTTAAATGAATAGAGGTAATTGATTTGGAAACTCCAAAAAAACTGGAAAATATGAGAAAAGAATTGGAAATAATATCGGAAAAAACACGGTATAAAATTTTATTAACTTTATTAGCAAGCGAAAAGTCTCTCTCATTCAGTCAACTGAGGGATTTATTGCCCTCAATTCCTGAAAATAGCTTAAATTATCATCTTAAAGTGCTAAAAGATAATAATTTTATCAAAAATGAGAAAAAAGTAGAATATAAACGCTCTGAACCTCGATCCTTCTATTCACTTAGTAAAAAATCTATCAATTTACTTGAAAACTTAGGATTGACAGCTGTTAGGGAAGAATTTCGAGCCTTGTTTAAACAGATGACCTAGTACATAGAAAAGTAAGATGTTTTAAAATTAGATTAACATGTTAACCAATTTGCAACCTTCTATCAGGGAAATAGTTATCGTTTATGGCTCAGGTATAATTTTAACAATCCTTTCAATTATTTTTTTCTCTATTAGAGGATATCCTTTAGTTTCTACTCCAACTGAAACTTTGGATATTGTTACCCCTCCTTTGTATATGATTCCAATATTCCTTCCATATGGGATTTTATTAGGAGAAGGTTTTTGGATGTGGAATGAAAAACACAAACGAGGAGAATACCTCTTATTACTTACTGAATGCGGTGTTATTGGATTAGTTTCTTTCGTTAGATACATCATAGCTATTCCATTCAGTGGACATGCAATTTTAATTTCATTTTTTCTTTTGTTTCAAGCAGTTCAAAATAGGTTTCAACATATATTAAGGTTTTTAATTGGTGTGGTAGTATTCTTTTTGACTGCTATATATAAAATATTTTTATGGGGAGATCCTCTTACTTTTTTATTAGGTGCCTTATTAGGAATAATATTATGGCTTCCAGGATTTTTATTTCGTCTCAAAAGATTTGAAAAAAAAAGTGTACCTTTAAAATAAAAACAAAATACTGTATAATCCAAGCAATACTATAAAAGAGAGAAAAATCGGTATACCCAAGATTTTTACGACTTTAATAAAATCTGTTTCAAAATATTCAGTACTATAGGCAACACAGGGATGAAGCGGAGTAATCAGGTATCCTAAGGAAATTGATGTATAAATAAAGATAAAATCCAAGAGTGGCATGATAAGTACTGTAAATTGTGCTAAATAAATGGGAATTAAGATGGAGATTGGGAGTTGAATTCGTCCTGTAGCAAAACCAAGAAAGAAACCAATCAATATTAATAGAAAAACAGATAAATCTATACTGGCAATTTCTTCAGGAGCACCTGAAACGACAAATACTTCTAAAAATAAAAACATTGAAAATATAATCAATGGAAATCGCCAGATCTTCATTTTTTTTGATATGGCATTTATATTAGAGAAGTTCATTCTACTAAACCTTAATGCCAACCAAATGCTAAAAATAAGTCCGAAAAGAAGAAATAATTCTGGAACTGAGAAATTAAAGAATGTTCTTCCAATAAAATCTACAATTGGAGCGATAAGAATTGGTAGTATATTATGAAATGCCCGCCTAAGATCCCTTTCTCCTTGTTCTGCAAAAGGAGTCACACTCCTTACCAATGTAATGTATCCTATTACCCACATTATAATTAGACCTGGTACTAGTCCAATAACAAGTATATAGAGATTTATATCTGTGAGAATACTGGAAATAATTAATGATGAAGATAAAGGATAAACCATTATTAACATGTGTCTATACCACACGTTTATTGAAACTTTTTTGGTCGCCTGCTCCTCAGAATCTATTTGTTGTACAATAGGAGCTGACATTAAAGCTCCCCCAGGAACAGGTAATAATCCAAATAGCGCAGGTATCATCATAAGAGAAGATCTTTTCGAAATACGCATTTTTTGGATCATCTCCATCATCAACCCCGATTCTTCCATTATCCCTCCAAGAATTGGGATAAGTATCATAATAAAAATTAAGGCTAATACTGAGGGATCCATCAGTACATTAATTAAAGATTCCACGGGATCAACTCCTGCTAAGATTGCAAAACCGATTGCACCTAAAGTTAAAACAATTCCTAATTCGAACTTAGAAAGTGCCAGAACTATGCCTATTACGATAATAAAACTGAGCCATGCAGGTAACATATCTGTGAATGTTTTAAATATTTTAAAGATCTTTTCTAAAAAAAATAAAGGAAATAATAATTATTTTCTCATAATAAAAAGTAAAGCTTTTCACTAAGGAGTTATAAAGGCTTTCCGCATGATATACAGAATTTGAAATCATCTATATTTACTTGTCCACAATGAATACAAGTAGATTTCCCTTCCTTTCCTTGAGAAATCTCTTGTTTTTGATCTTTAGTGTCGATGGGAGTACTCCTAAGCTTATCAACCCATTTCTTCACTGTTATCATGCTTACTCCTTGATAATTTGCAATATCCTGAATACTCCACCCTAGCTCATAATAATGATGTCTTAACCATTCTAGATTCTCATAATATCCCCTCTCTTCCATTTTTTGTATCCCACCTATTACGTCATATGTCCTTAGTAGCTCCTCTATATCTGAGGGGATAATCTTAATTCTATTTTTACCACTAAAGTAGCTTAATTCCCGATTGCTCATTCTCAAACGATGAATACAGTCAGTTGGAAACTGGTATCCGTATTTAGTTATTGATTGAGTCAAAAAATCATGTCTACCTGTTAGGTGGGGAAGGTCAAGAACCGTCCCCGCCCAAAAACTTAAATTGCGTATGTTAGTATTGAATTTTCCCTGAGCAATTATTCGTTGATTGGTGATATAAATGGTTCCCCTTACCTTACCTGTGAATTTAGCTGCAAACTGAGTTATTTTCCCGTTTAATTCATAAATTATTTGTTCTTTATGTACTCTATCTAAACAATATCTCTCTATAATATATTTATCCATTACCCGCATTCCCTCATCTCCATAAATCTTGCTAAATTTAACTCTCATTTCTGGATAAATAGATACCATAAAAAACTCATAGTTTAATTCAGACATCATTCCAATAACGTCGAAAAATTCGAAATTAGAAAGAGAATTCTTGGCCTGTAGACTGGTTAAATATTTAATAATTTTTGCTTTTGATGGTTTTTCTGCTGTAATAGCTATCTCAATCCTCTCTATTACTTGATTTGGCGTATAGTCTTCTATATTCTTTGTTTTTCTCTTGATACGAGGCTTCTCGATCCTATCATTAGACTTAAACTCTTTCATTTTCTTCAATTTAAGTAAAATTTTGTTTCAAAAAAAATTTTGTTTGTGATTTATA